>CATPAM010000433.1 GCA_955651735.1 Candidatus Acidiferrales bacterium
GCCATGAAGAGCCTGCTCCACTACGATTGGCCGGGCAACGTCCGGGAACTGGAGAACTGCGTCGCTCGCGCGGTCACGCTCGGCGATCATCAGATCATCGATGTAAACGATCTGCCCCCGGCGATCCGAACCGAACAGCCTTCTGCGGCGGCCGCTTCCGCGCAGGACGCCGCATCGCTTTCCACCACCGCGCTCGCCGAAATGGAGCGCATGACCATCCTGCGCGTGTTCGAGCAAGCCAACGGCGACAAAGCGCTGGCCGGCAAAATGTTGGGCATCAGCCGTGCCACGCTTTATCGCAAACTCAAGCGCTACAACATTCCCGTCAAAGCCGGCGCATCGCCCGCAACTCCCGAGCAACAGCGCGCCGCCTCTCACTAGCCACCGCCTGTCTCATCCCGCCCCAGCAGACCTCCACCAGCGCAGGAGCTGAGACGCAATCGTTTCACGCTGAGACATTTGCACCGCTGGCACGATCCGGGAAATCCGTAACCCCCATCCTTTCAACTGCTTCACCACCCACCAGAGCAAGCCCTTTTTGGTGTCCGACGTGCATTCCTCATCGCCGGGACACTGTCTTTCGCAGTGCTAGGTGTGTGCAGGCCCTGCGAAACGAGTGAACCGCCAAGTCGGCAAGCGGAGAAGCCGCGTGAAACGTTCAACCGAAACTACCGTCAGCGAGCACGAGCTGGGTTGCGCGGAGCAGTTGGCGCGCTTTTTCCCGGGCGCCGCTGCCGTTCGCGTCCCCGTGCAGGTGACCGCCCTCCGCGGCGGAAGGGCTAAGCTCCGGGAAGCTACAGTTTTGGAATTTGGCGGTACGCAACACGCAATTTTTCTTTCAACGCTGCCGCTGGAGTTTGAAGACCGTGTGCGGCTGGAACGCGATCCGCACGGAGCCGCAGTGGCTGATGCAACCGTGGTTGCCGTGCAGTATCACGAAGGACGAAAGGCTGTGGCCGTTAAATTCACACAGGGATTGTGCGATTGGGTGATGCAGCCGTGAACAAAACCACAACGACACTCAACCCAGCGTCGGCACGGCCAGAAGTCTCGCTGCAGGAACAATGGGCGGAGTTCCGCTCGGTCTTCCCGATTTACCTGGCGCTGGCAAAGGAATTGGAAATCGCCATTCCCTTTCCGCAGGAAACTCGCAACCTGCCAGAGAAACCACCCCTTGAACTCTTCAAGCAAGTGCAAAATTGGCTGGATTCGCTCGACTCGCGCGTGCTCGTTCACCAGTTGCGGCATCTGTTGCAGCAAACCACGCTGAACGCTAGCGAGAGCGGTCTCCGTGCGCTGATTCAGCGGCACCTCCGTAAACCATCCAAAACGAACATCGACCGCGACAAAATTGACTTCCTGCTCGTTCAGTATTTCGCGTTGTGCGCGCCTGCGAAAATCTACCATAAGCAAATCGAACTGGAAGATACGGCCGCGGTTATGAAGCCGGTCCTCGGCGAAACGGATACCACTCCGCTCTCTTGGTGCGAGCCGTTGGAGAAAATGATCACCGGCTTGCGTGGGTTCCGCAGCCTTCGCGACATGCTGAAGACGAATTTCATAGCCGAAGGCCGCAAAGTAAAGGAGGCCGCTGGTGGAATGTTTTACGACTCTTCGGCTCTCATTTCATTCATTCGCTTCAACTTTTTGCTGCGCCGCACGCTGATCGAACTGATGCACGCTGACCTTATCGCCATTCGCACCGGGTTACAGCAGCTTGAAGCCGCGGGCACCCGCACCCTCGATTGCCGCCAATCGGGCTTTGCGGCTTCGGAGCCGGTTGCCAAAATCAGGCAATTCGCCGATGAATGGAAGCAGCCGTTTCAAAAGGACTACACGGAGCGTGCCGTCAACGAAACATTCGACAAATTGCTGAATCTACGCACCGCTGTGGAGAAATCGCTCCAGCAGGTGGCTGCGAAGTCCGGCGCCCCTGCCGCTTCCCGCGCTCCCGCACCCGCCGCCAAATCTGCAGCGCCGCCACCTGAAGTTGCTGCAAAGCAGGCTAAGGTGCCGGAGCCAGCCACGGAACCGGAGCCTGATCCCGGCCTCGACTTTGAGACTTGCCTCGAGCAGATCTGGGAACAGCTCATTGCCACGCCTCCGATGCGCGGACGCTCAATGACCACCGTGAAAATCGGCCGCGCGCGCATCCTGATGTCCTCGTGGGAAGTCACTGCGTTTGTCAGCGAGGACAGTTCGGCCGCCGACGATTTGCGCCGCGCGGTGGTGGCTCGCGCCATGCTTACCGCCGCGATCGAGGCTGCCAAGGAAACGGGTAACGCCACGGGACTCGATCGCGCCCTCTCCGTCGCTCGCGTGGAGGTTTCGCGATTGCAAGAGCGCGTCGATGTAGCCAAGCAAGCTAAGGACACCGAAGCAGCGGTGAACCTGGGCATCAGCACCAAGCGCTTGCTTTCGGCGCTGGATGAAGCGGAAAAGTTGTAACGAGTACTGCGGCGGAACGCGGTCGCCGAAAAATCTTTCCGGGGAGCGGGCCACTTTTGCGAAGCGCAAGCGTATTGATCCTGACTGATGAAACTGATTTCGCACGCCTGCTGACCGCGTGCTGGCAAGCGGAAAAGCATGCGCCGGGGATCACCGTGCTGGGCAGCGATCTCTGGAAAGATCATGAGGCGGTGCCGCACGATCTCGTCGTGGTGGGGCCGCTGCGCGACGGCAAACTCTCGGAAATCCTGCGTTCGCTCGAGCCGGCCACCGCTTTGATACTTTGCGCTCCGGCGGACTCCCGCGAACTCAACCACCTTCGCGGCAAATATCCGCGGCTAGTGCACGTGCCGTTGCGCGAGGATTGGACGCAAACGCTCTTGCTCGTAGCCGGCGAGTCGTTGCGCCGCACCGAAGCTTTGCGCGTCGCACGCCAAGCCGAGAGCAAGGCGTCGCGCAACGAACAATACGCCACACTCGGCCGCTACATGACGGACATGAAGCACAGCGTCAACAACGCCCTTACCTCCATGATTGGCAACGCGGAACTGCTGCTGCTCGAACCCGGCCAGCTATCGAAGCAGTCCCTGGCGCAGATCAAAACCATTCACAGCATGGCCCTACGCATCAACGAAATCATGCAGCGATTCTCATCGCTGGCCAGCGAGATGAAGGACGCTGAGAATGCATCTCAAGCTGAGACGGAAGAGGCCCCGGCGATCCCTTCCCGCCGCCGCTGACGCTGCTTAGAAACGCCGTAAGCCCTTCATTCGAGAGGCTATATATCACACCGACACCGCAGCGCTCAACGTCGACGGGCTGGCCGCTGACGTGCACCTCTGCTCTGCGGAGAACTCTGGGGAGAAGTCTGCCGTGCAGAAAAAGGTCCTGATCGTTGACGATTCGCCGGCGCAGGTGAAGCTGATTCAGGGGCTACTCGAACCTGAAGGCTACCCTTCCGTCGGTCTCAACGATCCCAGACGCATCGAGGAAACCATCACGGCGGAGCGCCCCTGCATGATCTTGCTGGACGTAGTGATGCCAGAGCGCAACGGGTTTCAGATTTGCCGCGAACTGAAGAGCAGCACGGAGTTCAATGCCATCCCGGTGATCCTGGTGACCTCGAAAGACACCGTCAGCGATCGCTACTGGGGCGAGCAACAAGGCGCGGACGGTTACGTCACAAAGCCTTTCACGCGCGAGGAACTGCTGCGCGCGGTACGCAGGTTTGCATGAGAGTGAAGACGGAACAACGAACCGATGAATGAAGATTTTCATCTGACGCCGCTGTCCGCCGACGCGGACTCCGCCGACCTGCTCGAGGCGCTCGGCCCGATGGAAGACCGTCCGCCGGAATCGCAGTACTGCGTGTTCCGCAGCGGACGTGAACGCTTTTGCCTTCCGGTTCTCGACGTCGAGGAAGTTCTGGAATGGCCGGTGCTGACCAAGCTACCCCTCGCGCCCGCGTACTTGGTGGGAATTTTCAATCTGCGCGGCATTATCGTACCGCTGATCGACATCGCCATGACCGAAGGCCGCAGGCCCGGGCTTCTGCCGAAACACGTGGTCGTGGCTTCGCTGCGCGGCGAGGGTCAGCACGACGACGTGCGCATCGGAATCGCCTCCGATGAAGTTATCGGCACCTACAGCGTCACATCCGAGGATTTGTTGGAGCAGGCGCCGGAAAATGTGCCGCACTGCATCGGCATGCTGCGCCACGACGACCGGCTGGCTTTGGTGATCGATTTGAGGAGATTGCTCGAGGTATTCCCGGGCCCCAGTATTTGATTGCGGCGGTCGCATCAACCCGCGGTACGACAACCGCCACAGACATTTGGAGGAAGGCATGAAATCGCGATTGAGTTCAACAATTTGGACGCTGGTTCTGGTCAACGGACTGGTGCTGTTCGGCGTGCTGTGGCTGGCTTACAGCGCCGGCCGGCAGTCAAACGGAGCGTCCATGCTGGATTTTGGCTCGCTGCCCAGCGGCGCCAGCGGGTCGGTGCTGTTCGCCCTATTTCTGGTGCTGGGATCGATCTTCTTCCTGGCATGGCGGCTGAACAGCGCGTTCGTATCTCCGGTGCAGGAACTCGCGCAGTTCTCCGAGCGCTTTGCAGCTGGCGATTCCAAGGCACGCGCGGAGGTCAACTCTAGCGACGAGCTTGGCTACATCGCCGAAAATTTGAATCGCGCCGTCGCCCGGGTCTCCAAGGCCACCAGCAACCAAGAGGCCAGCGATCATCTCCAGCGCAGCATCACCGAGTTGCTCACCGTTATCAACCAAGTGGCGCGCGGCGATCTGACCCTGCGCGGAAAAGTTACCAACGACGCGCTTGGCAACGTCGCGGACTCCATCAACTACATGCTCGACAACTTCACTAAGGTTCTCGAGCGCGTCCGCAAGGCCGCCATGGAAGTCACCGCATGCTCCAACAACATTCTTGTCGCTGCCGATGAGATGCAAGCCGGCGCGACGCAACAGGACCAGGAAATTACCAATACTTCCAGCGCCGTCGAAGAGCTAACGGTCTCGATGAAACAAGTTTCCAACAACGCCGAAGCCAGCGCCGAAGCCGCGCGCCGCGCCCTTGATGCCGCCGAACAGGGCAACCGCGCGGTACGCGACACGCTCGAGGGCATGCAGCGCATTCGCGCCTCCGTGCAAGCCACCGCAAAGAAGATCAAGTCGCTCGGCGATCGCTCGCTGGAAATTTCGGAAATCATCAATGTTATCAACGACATCACCGAGCAGACCAACTTGCTGGCCCTCAACGCTGCCATCGAAGCGGCGCGTGCCGGAGAAGCAGGCCGCGGTTTCGCGGTCGTCGCCGACGAAGTACGCAAACTGGCCGAACACTCCCGCAGCGCCACGAAAGACATCGCCGCGCTCATCA
This sequence comes from Candidatus Acidiferrales bacterium, assembly GCA_955651735.1. GTDB lineage: Bacteria > Acidobacteriota > Terriglobia > Acidiferrales > UBA7541 > Acidiferrum. The sequence goes on from CATPAM010000433.1 coordinate 5,343, forward strand.
AAGCCATCCAGGCCGAAACGAACGAGGCCGTGGTGGTCATGGAAGAAGGCACCAAGGAAGTGGAAGGCGGCGCAACGCTGGCCGATCAAGCCGGGCGCGCGCTCGACGCGATTTCCAGCGTCGTTCGCCAGTCCGCCGAGCTCGTTCAGGAAATTTCGCTGGCTTCTAAACAGCAGGTGCGCGGCACGGAAGGCGTCGCACATGCCATGCAGATTATTTCCAACATCACGCGCCAAACATCGCAAGGAACGCGCGGCACGGTGGCGACCGTCAGCCAGCTCGTCAAGCTCTCGGACCAATTGAACGAAGCGTTGGCCCAGTTCCGCGCCATCAACAAGCAAGGCAACAACAACGCTTCGCACGAATCCGAGCGGCCCGTTCCTGCAGTCGCTCTGCGGTAGGTTGGTGAACTTTTGCTTCGGCCAGCAGCCGGAGCCGGAACGTTGGGACCATGAGCGAACGCCAGGGACCGGTGGGCGGTCTGAGCGAACACGAATTGAGCGAGATCCGCATGCTGATTGAAGAGCGGACCGGCATCTGTTTCGACGAATCGCGCGAGCGCTTCTTCTCCACCCGCGTGCGCGAACACCTGCGCGCGAAGAAGTTCGCGCACGGCACGGATTTGCTGCGCGCGATGCGTAAGACCAACGTCGAATATGAAGCCTTGCTCGAGCGGCTCCTGACTCAGGAGACTTCGTTTTTCCGCTACCCTGCGGTGTACGAAACGTTCGAGAAGCGAGTGCTCCCGGAATTGCATGTGAAAAAGTTCTGGAAAAATCCGCGAACGCTGCGCGTGTGGAGTGCCGGATGCTCCACCGGCGAAGAGCCTTACTCCATCGCCATCACCATCGCCGATGCCCTTTCCTTCGCCGATGCGTGGAATGTCGAGATTTTGGCCACCGACGTAGGCCGTCAAGCGCTCAAGCACGCTGAGCGCGGCGTCTACTCTGGCCGCTGCCTCGCCAGCGTCACCCAAACGCAACTCGCCGCGCACTTCAACCCCGTCGAAGGCGGCCACCAGGTTAAGCCGCGTCTGAAGAAAATGGTTACTTTCGCGCAAATGAATCTTGCCTCCGCGGTCTATGTCGGGCGCATGGACCTGATTTTCTGCATGAACGTGCTGATCTATTTCTCGGAAGAGCGCCGCCGCAATTTGGTGCAACGCTTCTACGACTCGCTTGAACCAGGTGGCTATCTGTTTCTCGGCCACTCCGAGTCCATCTCCAAGATGCCGGTGAAGTTTCAAGCCATCGTGCTCAACGATTGCATTCTGTACCGCAAGCCGACCGCCGAGGAATTGCAGAAGTCCGAACTCGTCACGGAGGGACGCGCGTGAGCATGCCCGACCGCGAAGCCGTCGAACTTTTCCTCCAGGAAGCCTCGGAGCGCCTGCAGTACTTGCGGGAATACGTCAGCGTGCTTCAGGAAGTCGAGCCGCGGCGCGAAGATCTCGAACGCCTCTACATCGCGGCACACAATTTGACCGGCACTTCGGCAAGCTACGGTTACCCTCGATTCTCGGAAGTTTCCGCAAAATTAGCGCACGTTTTCCAATATGCGCTGAATGCCACGCTGGGCGAAGACTTGCACGGCCCGCTTACCGAATTCCTCTCCGACGGAATTTCCGTCCTCGAAACCGATTTGCTGGAGATTAGCGATACCGGCGAAGAGAGCGTAGAAGACATCGTCGCTTTCAAGGAACGCTACCGTTTTGCCTTCCCAGCCGAGCCGGCGCCCCTCAACTACGGGCAGCAGCGCATTACCGAGCAGGCCATCGAGCAGTATGCGCAGGAAGCTCACGAGGAGGAATCCACTGGCTCCTATTTCGACGCGCTGCCCGCCGACGACGAGGTCCCCGACGAAATTCTCGAATTTTTCCAGCCGGAAGCCGACGAACATCTGCAAGTCGTCAGCGACTGCTTGATCTCTCTGGAAGGCAACAACAATCCCGAAGAGGTCAATCGCCTCTTCCGCGCGATTCACACCGTAAAGGGTTCCGCCGCGCAAGTTGGCTTGAAGCGCCTCGGCGGCATCGCGCACCGCGTGGAAGATTTGATCGGCCGTCTTCGCGACGGTGAAATCGAACCATCTGCCGACGTCGTCGACCTTTGCCTCGCTTCCGTCGACGTCTTGAAAAAGACTTTGCATCACCAGTGGACCGATGAATCCGCAATGCGCGCCGAGGTCGATTCCCTGCTCGGCCGCATCGCCGAATTCGCGCCGCCCGAGGAAGAAGAACTCCAAGCCAAGCAATCCGTCGTGGAGGAAGCGAAGGCTGCGGCAAGTGCCGCGCAAGCACCTGCCATGACACGCAAGCCCGGCAAGCATCCTGCCGGTGCCGCCGCAAAATCCGTGCGCATCGCGCTGGAACGCCTCGATCGCATGATGAACACGGTCGGCGAGTTGGTCATCAACCGCACCCGCATGGTCGGCCGCGTCGCCGAACTGGAAAAACTCGTGGACACCCTGGGCTTCTCCAAGGAGCGGTTGCAGGGCAAGGTTTCCGAGTTCCAGGAAAAATACGAATTCAATCGCATCAGCAATTCGCGCGCACCCGCGCGCTGGAACCCCAACACCACGCCGCAGCGCCTCACCAGCGCCGCCGCCGGCGATACCTCCTTCTGGTCCGACTTCAGTGAACTGGAAATGGACCGCTACGACGACTTCAACATTCTTTCGCGCTCTATGGCGGAAATTTCCGCCGACGTCAACGAAGTTCTGGCTCAGCTCGAAGGTTTCATCGGACGCGTCGAGGGCGACATCGATGAGTTCACTAAACTCGCCCATCACTTGCAGGACGAATTCACCGCCGCGCGCATGGTGCCCATCGGCACGCTCTATTCTCGGCTTTCACGAGCTGTGCGCGACGCCGCTACCTCCGCCGCCAAACAGGTCGAACTCGATCTCACCGGCAGCGAAACCGAGCTGGACAACAACATCATCCAGCAAATCTCCGATCCGCTCGTCCACCTAGTGCGCAATTCCGTCGCTCATGGAATCGAGCACGCCGACGTCCGCCGCGCCGCCGGAAAGTCCGAAGCCGGCAAAGTTTCTCTCCGCGCTTACCATCGCGGCAATCACATTTATATCGAAGTCGAAGACGACGGCGGCGGCATCGATTACGATCGCGTGAAGCAGAGCGCCATCGAGCGCGGCCTGGTCTCGCCCGAGACCGCGGACCGCCTCACCGATCGCGATTTCCGCGAGATGCTCTTCCATCCCGGCTTTTCCACCGCACCCGCGAAGACGGAACTCGCCGGCCGCGGCGTCGGCCTGGACGTCGTGCGCGCCAATCTCAATGTGCTGAACGGCGAAATTGACATCCAAAGCACGCGCGGCCAGGGAACCAAGTTCACGCTGAAAGTTCCGCTGACCCTGATCATCTCCCCCGCGCTGTTCGTGCGCTGCGGCGGCACCAGCTTCGCGCTTCCGCTCGCCGTGGTCGAGGAAATCCGCCGACTCCGCGCCGACGAAATCGAAGACGTTGGCGGCAAGCTGCTCACCAAGGTTCGCGACGTGGTCACCGAAGTTATCCGCTTGGATTCCTATCTCGGCCTGCCACCGCTCGAGCCCATCAACGGCTACTTCCGCATGGTCGTGGCCAACGCCGGTAGTCGCCAGATCGGCTTGGTCGTCGAGGAAGTCCTCGGCAAAGATGAAATCGTCATCAAGAATCTCGGCGAGTACTTGCGCCGCGTCAAGCTCTTCCCTGGCACAACTATCGCACCGGACGGCAGCTTGATTCTTCTGATCGACTTGAATCGTATGGTGGCCACCGAACCCAGTGAGCGCCGCACCTTGCAAGCTACGCCTACCGCCGCGCGCATCTTCGCTCCGGGCTCCGCGGCAGTCGCTCGCGGCACCATTCCCGCCGAGGCCATCGACCGTGTCGAGCACGAGCGCGTCATCGTCGTCGCCGACGACTCCATCAGCGTCCGCAAATTCGTCGGCCGCATGCTCGAGAAGAACGGCTATCGCGTGCAGCTGGCCGCCGACGGCCTGGAGGCCGCCGAACTCGTCGCGCAACACGGCTGCCACCTGGTTATCACTGATCTCGAGATGCCGCGCATGACCGGCTACGAACTCATGGTGCAATTGCGTCAAAGCCCCACGACGCGCCGCATCCCCGTCATGGTCGTCACCTCGCGCGCTGGTGCAAAGCATCGCGATCGCGCCATAAAGGAAGGCGCCGCCGCTTTCCTGACCAAGCCCGTCCAGGAAGATCAATTGCTCGCTGCGATCGAACAACTCATAGGAACGGAGGCGACGCGCCCGGTTGTTCCGGTGGCGTAGACGCGCGATGGCACCAGCAACCCTCAAGAAATTCCGCGTCTTGATCGTGGACGACTCCGCCTTCATGCGTAAAGTCCTCGAGCAGATTTTGAATTCCGACGACCAACTCCAGGTCGTAGGCCATGCCAAGGACGGCCGCGAAGCCGTCGCCATGGCCGAATCGCTCAAGCCCGACGTCATCACCATGGACATCAACATGCCCCACATGGACGGTCTGCAAGCCACCGCGCAGATCATGACCACGAATCCCAAGCCCATCGTCATCGTCAGCTCGGAATCGAGGGAAGGCGCTGCCGGCTCGCTTAAATCGCTGGAACTCGGCGCCATCGAATTTGTCGGCAAACCCTCCAGCGGCATCGACCTGGACATGCAAAGCGTGAAGGAAGAGCTGCTGCGCAAGGTGCGCATGGCTGCCAAGGTGCGCGTCGTGCGTACCGCCTCCAGACTCGCACTCACCGTACAGGGCGCGAACGGCGGCGCGACGCCGGCCAAGCCATCGCCGCCCGTTCGCACAGCCCCTGTGATTCCCGCGGACCAGCGCTTCCCGGTCGTTGTCATGGGCGCCTCCACCGGCGGACCTGCCACTGTGATGCGCCTTGCTCCGGGATTCACGCGCGACTTCCCTGCTGCGGTTTTGCTGGTGCAGCACATGCCTGCGTCCTTCACCACCCAATACGCGGCGCAGCTTGCCGAATTCACCAGCATTCGCGTGAAGGAAGCGGAAGCCAACGAAGCCGTGCAGCCCGGCACGCTTTATATTTGCCCCGGCGCGCAACACCTGCGCGTTACGCCCACGGGCCGCATTCAACTCGACGCCGCTTCCGGCCGCATCAACGGCTATTTGCCCAACATCGATGTCACCATGGAAACGGTCGCGGCCTATGCCGGAACCATGAGCATCGGCGTGGTCCTCACCGGCATGGGCGCCGACGGCGCAAACGGCGCCAAAGCCATCAAGTCCGCCGGCGGCATGGTTCTCGCCCAGGACGAAGCCACCTCCGTGATTTTCGGCATGCCGGCGGAGGCCATCAAGCTCAACGCGGTCGACCAGGTCCTCGGTATCGACGACATCTACGCCGCCATCGAAAAGCGCGTCATCAGCATCTGCAAAGCAACCCCTGTGGGGGTCAAGTAGTGCGCCCCAATTTTCCAATCAAGGCTCCCGCCCCGCGCACCGAGCAGATCATCCTGTTCCGCGTCAGCGGCCAGCTTTTTGCCGTCTCTTCCGCTTCCGTGCAGGAAGTTCGCGGCGTGGACAGTCTCTCCGGCGCAGCGAAGGAGATTTTGCAGCCCAGCCTGCGCAAAGTGAAGCACGTCGTGCGTCGCGGCGAAAATTCCGTATACGTCGTAAACGCCGCTATGCACTTTGGCTTGCCGCCGGCGCCACCCGCTCTCGTTTTCGTGCTCCGGCGCACACGTACCGCCCTGCTGATCGACGGCATCGAGAAAATGACCAGCATGACCCGCTTGCAGGCGCTCCCTCTAGCCTTTTGCCACGAAGAGCGCGGCTGGTATCGCGGGCTCACCGCGCTCGACCAAACCGTCGTGCCGGTCGTGAAGCCGGACGGCTTTTTAACTCCAGAGGAGATTTTCCTGTTAGACGCTTCGTTGTCGCAAGAGGCCGATGCGGAGGCAATTCGCAAAGCAGAAGAGAACGCGCAACACGATATAGACACGAGCATCACGCAATGACTCTGATCGCCGAAACCGACCTGCAATCTTTCGTCCTGCTACGGCTGGGCGACCGCCGTTTTGCGGTTGCCGCCAATCAAATTGCAGAGCTTGTCACGCCGAGCCGCATCTTCCGTTTCCCGCACCACACCAGCGAAGTCGAAGGCGTGATCCTCCGCCGCGGCCGTATTGTGCCCGTCTGCGACGTTGCGGAGAAACTCATCGGCAAGGGTTTGAAGTCGCGCCGCTTCTATCTGATCGCCCAGCGCTGCTATGGCCCGCAGACCGAGTGGGTCGCGCTCCCGGTCACCGGAGATTGCGAGCTCATCAACGCCGAGATGACTTTGCCCAGCGATTCCGACGCACCGCACGTTTCTGGCTGGCTTTCGCACGCCGGCGACGTCATCGAAGTGCTCAACCTTGCCGCCTTGACCCCCGGCCCCAGCGGCATGGCGCCCGTAGCCGCGCCTCCTCAGCCTCTGGAGGCCCGGCCATGATTCCCAACGGGCGCCCCGCAAAGATTTTGCTCATCGACAGCAACGTCTATTTTGCCAAGAAGCTCGGCGATGCTCTCAAACGCGAAGGCTTTGAGGTGATTTCCAGCACGCAGGCGGCGTTTGCGCTAACCACCCTGGAGTACGACGCTCCAACCGCCATCGTCTGCGCCACCAACATGCGCGAAATGGGCGCGCTCGAAATCGCCAAGATCATTCACGCCGACCCGAAGAATTCAGCCCTGCCGGTGATTGCCCTGGGCGACGGGAGCCAACGCGCCTTGATGGAGGCATTTCAAGCCGGCTGCGACGATTACATCGATCGCCGCCGCACTCCGGCGATTATCGCTACGCACGTGCGCAATATCGTCACCAGCAAAGCAGAAGGCTTTCAGCCCACGCAGATGCTCGCGCAGGCCGACACCAGCCTCAGCGGCAGCCTCACCCACACCGACCTTCCCGGCGTGTTGCAGATGCTCACCCACGCGCATCAGACCGGCGCGCTGCACATCAACGCCGCGAACGCCGACGCCGTGCTCTTCTTCGATGCCGGCGAAATCCGTCACGCCGAATGTGGCAGTCTCTTCGGCGACGAAGCCGTTGTGCACATCGTCAAAAACGTGCACGGCAACGGCGTCTACAAGTTTGTCTACGGAAGCACTTCACCGCAGCATACGGTGCTGCGCAATGCCACGGATCTCATGCTCGATGCCATGCGCGAATTCGACGAAGGCGCTCGCGACATGGCGGATAAGGAAGCGCTATGAGCGAAGCAATGACCATACCGCCCCTGGCCGATGCGCCCGTAAAGCGCACGCCCACGGTCTATTTCATCGATGACAGCGCTACCATGCGCGAAGTCATCAAGATTGCTTTCCGCCGCGAAAGCTTCAACGTCGTCGCCTGCGCCGATGCCGCCTCTGCGCTTGCGCAGTTCGCACAGAATGCCCCGGATGTCGTCATCACCGATGTCATCATGCCCGATCAGGACGGCTACTCGGTCTGCACGCAAATCAAGCAGCATCC
>CATPAM010000434.1 GCA_955651735.1 Candidatus Acidiferrales bacterium
ACATGAGCGCGCCGCGGGAGTCAGGTCTGATCGCGGTACTGTTGCCAGCCCGGCAGCGATTCGGGGAAGTCCGCCGGCCGCCGGTCTCCGTAGGCGCGCTGCCGCAGCGGGTCCCCCAGTCCCTGCGCGTACTCCTCCGGCAGCTTCAAGTCCCGCAGCACCACTTCGCGTACAATGATTCCGTCGCTCGCTAGCCGCGAGGTGATTGCATTCGACGCTGACAGCCGCAATTCCTCGCGCTTCGTCGCGAAAATTTCGCGCGTAATGTAATTCGGCGCGAGCTGCCGGTAAATCGTAGCCACCGTCGGCGCAACAACTTCATCGCCAACCGCGCGCGGCAAATTCGCATGAATGTAACTCAGCCGCTGCGGATCCAGCCGGTAGCGCACGCTAACCGCGAGCCCAATGTTTAATCCCTCGCGCGCCTGCACGGTGAGCACTTCCGGCTGCGCGCTCCCCGCCGCGCCAGCGCCCGTTGCAGTCGCCGCGAGGGCGCCGCCCAAAGGCACAGGCCGGATCGCCGCAGCGTTGCTCGCCGCCGTCGTGTACACCTGCTCGCGCGTGTCATACAACTCCACGCTATCGACCAGCGGAGTGATGAGATGCACGCCCGCATATAACGTGCCCGGCCGCGCTCCCCAAATTTGGCTAACACGCACTCCCCCGAATCCATCCGGCACTACCGCGATGCTGTATGCCAGTAAAAACGGCAGCACTCCCGCTGCGGCGAGCCGCTGGGCGAGCCCCCAGCGGACTGGGCGTAAAGGGCGGGCAAACTCCGCGTTCGAATCTTCCGGCACTGCCTCTCGTGCCGGTGCTCCGGCCAGTTCTCCCGCTGTTTCTCCCGCCGCATCGACGCGGCGGCGGCGCAGAAGGCGGCGCAGTTGCGAGGAAAGGTAAATGTCATAGGCGACCAGCGCGCCGGAGCTGCCGAAGAGGCCGATACCAAGAAGGACCAGCAGATATTTCAGGGCCAGCATTGTGTTATTCCTTTCTTTCGATTCTTTCGATTTTGCGGGGCGCCGCGACGGACGCTGTGGCTGGGCGCATCATTGCGACGGTGGCGCCGAGCAGGAGCCAATACACAGCGACTGCGGCCGCGCCGGCAATCAGCGTGGCCAGAACCAACATCGTCAAATTCACCAGAATCCACATGAGTGCATGCCTCCGTGACTGCGCTGCGCATACGGGTATGGCACGGTGCGCGCCATTCGAAAGGAGCTCAAAATGAAGGAGTTACGCGGCGGGCACTGCTGGTGGTTCGTGGCGGGGGGAACACGGCGTGGGTGGGCGGACGCGGTGGGCGGCGCGTCCGTTTGGTTCCGCCGCGAATCAGAGTTAGTGTATTAGTTCGAGATTGTGGCAGCGGAAGAATCAATTACGCGTGAGGCAAAACGAAGAATGCCGACAAGCCCAGGACTTCGTATCGGACGCATCCTCGGGATACCCATTTATGTGCACGCGAGCTGGATGATTATTTTTGTGCTGATCACCATGTCGCTGGCGATGCAGTTTACGCAGGAACATCCGCAATGGACTACGGTGCAACACTGGGCGGTGGGGGTTGCGACCAGTTTGCTGTTTTTCGCCTCAGTTCTGTTTCACGAGTTGTCGCATAGCATGGTGGCGCGCGCTTACAAGATTCGCGTGATTTCGATTACTTTGTTTGTTTTTGGCGGCGTGGCGCGGATTGGACGCGAACCGGCGAAAGCCATTCAAGAATTCAACATCGCGATTGCCGGGCCGCTGGCCAGCTTATTTCTGGCTTTCGCCTTTTACAGCTTGACGCAGTTTTTTCCCTACGCGCAAATGACCGGCGCGCTTGCCGTGTGGTTGTGGCAAACCAATGCGGCGCTAGCTCTTTTTAATTTGTTGCCAGGGTTTCCATTGGACGGAGGCAGAATTTTTCGCGCCGTCGTTTGGGGGGTGACGAAGGATTTCGCGCGCGCCACCAAGGTTGCCGGAACGAGCGGGAAGATTGTGGCGTACGGAATGATCGTTTTTGGCGCCTGGTACGCGATGAGAGGTCAATGGACTTCGGGCCTATGGCTCGCGTTCATCGGCTGGTTCTTGCTGAATGCCGCGCAGGAAAGTGTGGCGCAGGTGGCGATTCGCGAGGCACTGAGCGGGCTGCATGCCGCGGACGTGATGAGTCATGAGGTGCCTACCGTGCCGCGCAACATGTCGCTGGAGGAATACGGGCAAGAGGTAGCGCGCACGGGGCGGCGCTGCCATCTGGTGACTACAGAGGATCGGCTTGTCGGCATGATCAACGTGCATGCGCTAAACTCCGTTGCGCGCGATGAGTGGGGCAACATGTCCGTGCAAGGTGTGATGATTCCGCGCGAGAAGGTCTTGTGGGCCAGGCCGGAAGAGCCGCTACTGGGGTTGCTGGAGCGCCTGGTTTCCGCGGATGTGAACCAAATGCCAGTGGTGACCGATACGGAAGACGATGGCGCGCACATCATCGGGATGATCACGCGCGATTCAATTTTGCGCGTGATGCAGGCGCGCAGCGAAGTCGGTTCGCTTACTCCCACGCGTTAAACGCAACTCAGAAAAAATCCGGCGTACGACGGCCGCAAGCTAATTCTCGCGCGAGGCGCGAAAACGGAATGCGTTACTACGGTAATCAACGGTGACGCCCGCGAATCCGGCGCTGGTCAGTCGCGCAGTAAGGGCAGCCGGCCGCACTGGCACAAACGTACTCTTGGTGTGGATGACGCGGTGGAACCATCCGTCTTGGATTTCAAAGGCAAAAAAGCGGCCGCCTGGTTGCAGTACGCGGTGAATTTCCACGAAGGAGCGATCCTGCAGCTCGCTCGAGCGCAAATGATGCAAGACAAGAACGGCAACCGCCGAGGAGAAGGTGCAATCGGCAAAAGGCAGCGTTGCGGCGTCGCCTTGCACAATGCCGGCGCCGTTTCCGTACTTTTGCGCGAGCCGCGCAGCAAACGCGTGATCGTATTCGAGGCTGGTCACCCGAGGAACGCGTTTTCGCAATTCGGCAGTGGCGGCGCCTGGCCCCGCGCCGATTTCCAGAAGGTGATCGCCTAAGTCCGCGCGGCCCAAAACGAACGGCAGGAGTTGCTTGCGGGTCACCCACCGCCAAAACGATGTAGAGCAAAACCAATCTTCAAGGGCGTTCATTCGTTGTTTCCACCGGAGAGCGAGGACAAGGATACCAATAGAAGGCTGCAAGGGCGGGCAAGCTCGCCACCGCTGCCGTTGTAACAATGAATCGGACGCCCCCGTGTCCCTTCCATCTAAAATGGTGCCTCCGGTAGCAAAGGTCGCGGAGCCAACCAGGATATAGAGAGGGGGCGCGACAGTGCTTGCCTTCCCCAGGCGGGCTGCGCCTCTACCAGGACGGCCGTGTTCAGCGGTTGACGGCGGCCATCATGGATTCGGGGTAGCGGTTGCCGGCGGCGGCGCCGTGGGGGGCTACCTCGTCGATGCGGCGCAAATCTTGTGGCGTTAGCATTACGTTCAAGGCACCGACGTTTTCTTCCAGGTATTTGCGGCGCTTGGTGCCGGGAATGGGGATGATGTCTTGGCCTCGTGCGAGCAGCCAGGCCAGAGCTAACTGACTTGGTGTGCACTTTTTTTCTTTGGCGATTTCTTCCGCGCGCTTTACCAACTCCAGGTTCTTCTGAAAATTTTCTCCCTGGAAGCGAGGAGAATTTCGCCGGTAGTCGTCGGGAGCGAAATCTTCGAAGCGCTTGATCTGCCCGGTGAGGAAGCCGCGGCCAAGCGGGGAGTACGCGACGAACGCAACGCCAAGTTCGTGCGTGGTGGGCAAGATTTCGTCTTCGGGGTCGCGCGTCCACAGCGAATACTCCGTTTGCAGTGCGGCAATGGGATGGACTTTGTTCGCGCGGCGAATGGTTTGCGCGGAGGCCTCGGACAGCCCGAGATGGCGCACCTTGCCGGCGCGCACGAGTTCGGCCATGGCGCCGACGGTTTCTTCGATAGGGACATGGGGATCGACGCGATGCTGGTAGTAGAGGTCGATCGCATCGACGCCGAGGCGTTTCAAGCTGGCATCGCAAGCGGTACGGACGTACGTGGCACTTCCGTTGACGCCACGCACGTTAGGATCGGCCTTGCTGCGGATAATTCCAAATTTGGTGGCGAGGAAAATCTTATTGCGAATGCCGCGGATGGCCTTGCCAACCAGAATCTCGTTGTCGCCGTGGCCGTAGATGTCCGCGGTATCAAGGAAGGTGATGCCCACTTCGATGGCGCGATGAATCGTAGCGATCGATTCGGCATCGTCGCGCGCGCCGTAAAATTCGGACATGCCCATGCAGCCGAGGCCGAGCGCGCATACCTCCGGGCCATTTGTTCCCAGTCGTCTTTTCTCCATGAGGTGCTCCTTGGTGGTGTGTTATGGTTCGATGAGTTCGCGTTGGGATCGGATACTTCTGCAGTTTGGGACGGGGCGCAGCTACGGCCGGGTTGCAGGAAGGCGCGCGGTCAAATGCT
>CATPAM010000435.1 GCA_955651735.1 Candidatus Acidiferrales bacterium
GGCGCGGACTGCTCCGCGCCGCAACGCGCGGCGGCATCTCGGGTCCGGCTTTCTGCATGGCGTGGGGCGCCATGTTCTTCCGGTGACGCCGGGGGGCAATCCGGCATGGGGCTACCCGAGATGCTGCCGCCAGGACCAGTCACGATCGGGGCAAGATCAGATCCGGTCCGAGCTTTTGGGCCATTTTCACTGGCGCGAGCAGTCGAATGGATGGGAAACAGCGCGGTTTGCTGAGCGGGACGCCGGTCAGCAACGCCTGGCGTCGATGGGGGAAGAACTGGGGACATGGCCCACCTCACAACTGCCCCATCTTTCGCTTTTGTTTCGCTATTGTCAAGCATTTTCTTTGTTTTTTCTTCGCCCCTCCCACACCCCATGCACCGACCGTACGGCCTTGAAATCGCTATTGCCGCTCCCGCAACTCCTCCCGGAATCCTGCTGGCCGTCCCGCCAAATTCTCTCTATCTTGGCTCTTACGACCCTTTATCCCGACCCTACGCCAGCAATCCGCCAGAAATCTGCTCTTCGCGGCCCGGTCATGAAATGGAGAGACTCGCCATGACCTGTTTTCCTTCTGTTTCGCGAAATTTTGTGCTGGTGTCCCTAGCCCTGATCGCTGCCGCGTTCATCCTGACTATTACCTGCCAAAGCAGATCCGCCTACGCCTCACCCGCGCCGCAGGCGGCCCTGCGAATGTCCTGCTCTTCCGATGATATGCACCGCCATTTTTGCGCCGTCGACACCACCGGCGGCGTTCAAATGGTTCACCAGAAGAGCGAGGCCAAGTGCATCCAAGACCGCACTTGGGGCTACGACAATCGCGGAATCTGGGTCGATCGCGGCTGCCGCGCCGAGTTTGAAGTCGGCGGCCACCTAGCCGTCGAGGACAGCCGTCGCGGCGACCATGATGGCGGTCGCGACCGAGATCGTGACAACGACCGCGCTGGTGGCCGTGATGGCGAGTTCCGTGGCTGGGGCGATACCTACATGGTCTACTGTGCCTCCGACGCCATGGAGCGTGTCTGGTGTCCCGCCGATTCCCGCTTCGGTGTGCGCATGATTCGCCAGCGCAGCCAGGCTGGTTGCATCGAGGGCGAAACGTGGGGCTACGGCAAGCGCGGCATCTGGGTTGACCGCGGCTGCCGCGCCGATTTCCGCGTTACTGGCGACTGGCAGTCTCGCGCCGCCGCGTTAATCTACTGCCCCTCCGATTACATGAACCGCGCCTTCTGCCCCGTCGACACGCGCGACGGCGTCTTCATCATCCGCCAGCGCAGCGAAGCCGACTGCGTTTTCAATCGCACCTGGGGCTACGACCGCGACCGCATTTGGGTCGATCGCGGCTGCCGTGCCGACTTCGAAATCGTCGACCGCCGCGACCGCGAATGGCACGAATGGTCACGCGACTGGAGCGATGACGACCGCCGTGGCTGGGACCGTGATCACGGCCGTGATCGAGACCGGGACAAGGACCGCGAGGACCGCGACCGAGATCGCGATCGCGACGACCGCCCTCCATATCTCAACTAGTTCTCCTCTCTACCAGTCGGCGGCGCACTAGTTGCGACCGCCGGTTTTTCTTTTCCGCAGCCACCCGCGCGCCAAGCTGGTGGGCCAGCTTCCCATTCGTCGATCTTCGGAAATCTCAAAGTTATGGGAAAGAAGTAGCGGTTTTATTAGGATTGTTCTTCCAGGCTAGCATTCTTGAAATTCAAATTGCACGGAGGGGTCCATGATCCTGAGAATTATTATCATCGTCGCTGTTCTGATCGCGGCCATTCTCGCCTTCTCTGCGACGAAGCCCAGGACTTTCCAGGTCCAACGCTCGATAAGTATCAATGCTCCCCCGGAGAAAATCTTTGCGCTCATCAACGACTTCCACAGTTGGCGGGGTTGGGCACCCCAGGACAGACAGGACCCTACCATGCATAGGACATACAGCGCGGCCGCGAACGGCCAGGGCGCGGTCTCAGAATGGGATAGCACTGGCAGCGCTGGCAAGGGCCGGATGTCGATAACTGAATCGGTGACGCCCAGTATGATTTCGATTAAGGTGGATTTCGTAAAGCCTTTTGAAGCCCATAACATCAACGAGTTCACTCTCGAACCTGCTGGAACGTTAACAATGGTCACGTGGACCATGAACGGTACAAATCTCTATTTCATGAAGATCGTGGGCATTTTTGTGAACATGGAGAGGGTTGCCGGGAAGCACTTCGAGAGCGGTCTCGACAACCTCAAGACCGTCGCTGAACGATAGCTGTGTGAAGCCGTTTCCTTCGAGCCACAACTCGCGCAAACAGCCATTTGTGCCGCTCACCCGCCGCGCGGTATCCTCAATCCGGGAGGATTTAGCCAGGCGCATGCCTTTGCGAGTGCGGTCAACTTTCTTTGGTTTGATCATCTTGGTCGCAAGCGCCGGCTCCTCCGCCTGGGCACAGGCGCCGACCAAGAAGCCGCCTTCCTCTCCTGCCGCTGCGGCAGCTCCTGCCGCGCCGCAATCCAGGCATTATCCGATTCTTCTCCTCGCCTCCGGAAATAATCCCGCATGGAGCTTGCGCATCGGACAAAAAGGTCCGGAGCGCCTGGATCGTCCTGGATACCCGCCCATCACTCTGGAACCCGCTGAGGTCGCCCACGAACCTTCCGGCGATGCCTGGACCTATCACGCCAAGGACACCGGAACTGGAACCGCCATAACTATCCACTTGTCGCGAGAAGCCTGCTTTGACGGCATGTCCGCAACGAAATACACGTTTCGCGCGGTGGTCGAGCATCCCCAGCTCGGCACCCTGAGTGGCTGCGCGCGTATTGCCGCCGAGCTGTTTCCGCGCATCACCAACCAAAACGACGACGATGCGGACGACGCGGCCAAGAAAAAGCCCGCGCCCGAAACCACGGTGACCGGTTTCAAGCCACCCACTGCCGTGGCGTACGTCAACGCGGTGGACAAAATCGTCCTAAGCCGCGGAGCCGCGAAGAAAATCGTGGCGCCTGCCGGGACCGACCTCGCGCTTTCCCACGATGGCAAGAAACTCCTCTACGTCCGTTCGGACTCCAAGCCCGGTCCCGACAGCATCATTGTCCTCTACGAATTTGATACCGGCCGCTCCCGCGATCTGGTTCATGGCAACGTTCGCCAGCCTTTTTGGTCGCCCGATGATTCCCGCATCGCCTATCTCACCAACCAGGATCAAAAGTGGCAGATCTGGATGCTCCGGGCAGCGACACCGGAGACTCCCGCTCCTGTTTACACAAACAATATCGATGCATTACAAGGCTGGGTCGACGCGCACATTCTGCTCGGCACCGACCTGCAGAACGCATCCTGGATCGCGGACGACGGCAAAATCACCCAAACTGCGCTCCTCCAAAATATCTACGGCTCCAGCTTCCAGATCCGCGAATCCGACACCATCCGCGTCAATCCCGGCAATCCCGATCTGCTTCTCGTTTCCGCAAATTACACCATCCCGCCTCCCGGCGCTCCGGCGGATGCGAGTCACCTCTCCGGAGGTATTTTCCTCTACGAGTTGCGCGCTAAACGCCGCGTCGTTCTGACTCCGCCGGACCAATCCGCCAGCCACGGCGAATGGTCCCAGGACGGCGTCCAGGTTTTCTACACTGCCCGCCTCGCCTCTGGCCCACCAAGTACGTACCGCATTTTCTGGGACGGCTCCGCCCCCAAGCGCTACATCTCCGCGACCAATTTCGTCATCGGCCAGTAACCGAACATGAGGATACGCGCCAGAACCGGCCGGGGTCTCCGGAAGCTCCCCATGTCATCCCCATAGCAAGGGTTGTCAATCATCCAGACGTTGGCTTCTGCGCTGGTGCCGAAGATAGCGATGTGACGGCCCTCGGGAGAGGGGATTCCCCAGGTATTCAGCGGCTGAGATTGCTGCCAAATGGCTTGTGCTTTGCCGGCCAGGTCAATATGCAGCAGTGTGGCGCCGCGCGGGCCGGAGGTGCCGACAAAGACGCTGTGTCGAGTCCGAAGCCCAATCGAGAGATCGAAGCTGACTATACCCCTGGACTGAAATCGCGCGACTCTTGCCTCCGCGCACCTGAAAAAGTCGGATCTCGTCTGAGTCCCAGTCACTGTTGAGTATGCCAATTTGCGAGCCGTTCTGAGACAGCGCCCAATGGAGATCGGCTCCCGGATCGACCAGCATGTGCAGCAGTTCCTTGCCCTTGCCGGACATCCGTTGCAGCCTTCACCTTTCGCAGCAAGACAAAGACGACCTCGTCGCTTTCTTGAAAACGCTCTAACACGGAAAGGCTCCTATTGGCCGATACGCGGCCTGCGGTGGCAATCCCGGGCCACCACACACCCCCGAACGCTATACTTTGACAATGGGTACCCCTGCGTCCCCGGTCGAGCCCCGGCAGGTGGGCATCCTCATCCTCGATGATGATGCGCAAAGCCAGGGCGCGCTGAAACAGATCCTGGATTCTGAGGGCTGGCGTGTGCGCGTCGTGCCCGATACCAAGATGTTCCTCGCCGAGCTACGCACCGGGGAGTGGTCCCTGGTCATCGCCAATGTGACCATCACCGGCACCGACAGCCCCCTTTTCGTCACCTTACGTGAATTGACGAACGTCTCTGCCGAAGAAGGCGGCCGTCTGCGCGCCCTGTATCTCGTTCCAGAAGTAAGCGGCGACCAGTATCTCGAGCCGCTGGAGCGCGCCAAGCTGCCCTACGTTTTGCGGCCTTTCCATCTTCACGACTTCCTGGAAAAGGTCAGCGATCTGCTGGTGGAAATAAAAGCGATCGACGCGCCGATTCGCCAGGTGCGCTACGAATTTGGCGAGCTGCGTAAAAAGAAGAAAAAAGCCGCCAAGTCCAACTCCATGTTCGCCTCCCGCGAGTCGTTTTCGTACACCGAAGAGGAAATCTCCGAATACGAACGCGAAGAAGGCGAAGCACTGAAGAACAAACGGCCCAAGAGCCGCCTCAATCTGGGCGACCCACACGGATGAAGGCTCCATTCGGTCTGCTTAGGGCGATCTCTCCATTTAAATCCTCACCTCTTCGCTTTCTCGTTCTGGTTCCTTGCAAGAAATCTCAGCCGCCCCGTTCTAACTCCTGAGCAGGTCTTTCTGCACGCACTTGCGAGGAGGTTCCATGCAACGTTCGCTTTTCGCTGTTCTCATCGCCGCACTGGCGGCCATCGCCACCCTTGGAGGCATCGCTTTTGTGTGGGCTGCTCCGCACCCACATAAGGCTGCTTCGCGACCGGAAGGTGACTGGCGCATCCTCGATCCCGTTATCTACGAAAACATTGCTATTTTTCCGGTGGTTAGCGGCTCCTCGCAGGACACCAGCAGCTTTCTGACGCTGGAAGAAGGTCTCGCGAGCGGCGAGGTGATCGTCAGCGAGCGCGGTGCTGCCGGCATGGTGCGCAACCGCGAGGGAGTTCGCACGATCCCGGACTACCGCACAAGCGCGTCGGTGAACCAACTCGTGCTCATCAACCGCAGCAAGCGTCCGCTGCTCCTGCTGGCCGGAGAACTGGTCAGCGGCGGGAAGCAGGATCGCATCATCGGCAAAGATCGCATCGTTCCGGTTGGCGCCGAACCGCTGCCGCTCGATGTCTTCTGTGTGGAGCACGGCCGCTGGACGGGCAGCAGCTCGCAATTCACGGCGGCCAAGGCCATCGTGCATCCCAGCGTCCGCGAGCAAGCCGCGGTGGAGCAAAAGCAAACCGAGGTGTGGGCCGCGGTGGCCAGGGGCACCATGGCCGGAGCATCGGGTTCGCCTTCTGCGCTCAATGCTCCGGCAGCTCGTCTCAGCACTTCCGATCTCGCGGAAGCCATTTCTTCGGAAGCGCCGACGCAGTCTTACCGGAAAATCTACGAGTCCAGCCGCGTGGGCGGATCTGTCGACAGCTTCGTCGATCAAGTGCAGCGGCGATTCGCGCGCGCCACTTCCGGCTTGAAGGGTGAGCGCGTCGTCGGCGTTGTCGTTGCTTACGGCGGCGAAGTGGCCTGGAGCGACATCTTCGCTTCCGGCGAGCTGTTCCATCAGTACTGGAGCAAGCTGCTGCGCAGCTACGCGGTGGAAGCGCTGGCGCGCCCGACACTGCGCGAAACCGCTTCCGCTGACGATGCTCGCGAATTCCTGCGCCGGCCTAACGGCCGCGAAATGCAGGAGACCGAAGCCGGTGTGTACCGCTGGCGCGAAATCACGGAAGGCTCGCTGGCGTTGATCGAGCTGGATGCGTTGCAGCCGAAGACCATGACGTTGCACCGATTGCTGCTGCATCGCACATCGTGAATGGGCGGTGAGCTTTTCGTTTGTTGCCATCATGTTGACGCTGGCCGAGCTAAAGCCCGGCCGCTACACGCACGGCGCTCTTGTCGGGCGTGCGAGCGAGCAGTTCTGAGATGCTTAGGTGCGAAATTGGGTGCTGCACGTTCGGCGCGATTTCAGCTAACGGCTGCAGTACGAAGCGGCGGAGATGCATGCGCGGGTGCGGGACTTGTAGTTCTGGCGTGTCGATGACTTCGTTGCCGTAGAGCAAGATGTCCATATCGATCAGGCGTGGGCCTTTGGCGATTAGTTTCTCGCTGCCCATTTGTGCTTCGATTCCGCGCAGGGCGTGCAACAGGTCCGGCGCTGCTAATTCCGTTTCTGCTTCCACCGCGCAATTCAGAAACCAGGGTTGGTCCAAATAGTCGACCGGTTCGGTTTCGTATGTCGAAGACAGTCGCACCGCGCGCACCCCCGCACAGCCTAATGCCGCGATTGCGTCCTGCAAATTCCTGGCGCGGTCGCCCACGTTCGAGCCAAGCGATAGATATACCGTCTGCTTCACACGATCCGCCTCAGGCACACTTTCTTCACACGATTCGCCTTGGCAGCAGGGGATTCAGATGCATGGTCAGGTCGTAGACCGAGGCCCCGCAGGCTTCGGAGACGTCTTCGGGGCGCGAGCCTTGCTGGGCGTCGAAAAAGGTTGCGTTATCGCCGATCTTTATGCGTTCTTCGTTGTCGATTTCGATGATGCAGTGGCTGGCGGAGACGGAGGCGATGACGGGATAGAGTTGGCCATTGATGCGCACCTTGGCGCCTTTGGCAGCGACGCGCGGCCAGCCGTCGGCATGGCCGACGGGCAGCGTGGCGACCCAGACTTCATCCTTGGCGATGTAGGCGCGGTTGTAGCCGGCGCTGTCGCCCTTACGGAGCTTCTTCACGTAGACCACGCGCGCCTTCAGGCTGAGCGCGGGGCGCAGATCCATTACACCGGTGTGGCGCAACTGGTTTTCGGAATAGACGCCGTAGATGGCCATGCCGGGACGCACCATGTCGAAGAAGGCGTCGGGATGCTGGAAGAGCGCGAAGCTCGAGGCCGCGTGCTTCTTGCCGAGGGCCATGCCTTCTTTTTCGAGCGCGGCGCACGTTTCCTGGAAGCGGCGGATTTGTTCCTTGTCGAGCTCGGCGTCTTCCGTGAAGGTCATCATGGTGCCGCGGATTTCGACGGATTTGCGGGACCCAAGGTCGCGGATGAGCGGAGCGGCTTGATAATAGGGGACGCCGACGCGTCCGATACCGGTGTCGATGCAGATGTGCAGGGGCACGGGCTGGTGAGTCTTGGCTGCGATCTTGTCCAGTGCAGGGCCGTGCGGCGTGTACACCATGGGCATGATGTTGCGCGCTGCGGCGTCGAAGAGATTGCGCTCGTCGAACGGGCCGAGCAGCAGGATGGGCTTGCGAATTCCGGCGTCGCGCAGGGTCATGGCTTCATGGAATTTCACGACGGCGAAGCCGGCGATTTCGTTTTGCGGTTCGAGGAGGCGCGCGATGTTGGCGACGCCAGCGCCGTAGCCGTTGTTCTTGATTACGGCGAGGATGGGGCGCGAGGCAACGCGACGCGAAATCTCCTGCACATTGTGGCGAAGATTTTCGCGATTGATTTCCACCCACGGATCGAAGGAAGAATCTTCCGGTGCGGAGGTTTCCGCAGCGCGTGCATCGCCGGCAAGAGCGGGTGCGGTTTCCCAAAGCGCTGGTAGCGCCAGCCCGGTCCGCAAGAACGAACGCCGCGATGTTTTCATGTCGCCCCCCCTCGTCTACGGCTGAGTTCTTGATTAGCATCATTTCACCGTCTTTGGTGACCTGTACAGGGTCTTCAAAACAGGCGCGGTTGGAGGCGGGGCTCGCAGCACTCAATTAGCGCGCGCACAGGCTGTGCCACGAAGGCCAAATGGCTGTGCCACTTAGAAGAGGCGGGGTTGGCGGCGGGGGGCTTCGCGGTGGAAGTATTCGTA
>CATPAM010000436.1 GCA_955651735.1 Candidatus Acidiferrales bacterium
CAAAAGTAACCCTAAACCCAGGGGATTACCGACACCGCGCTTGCACATGCGATGTGAACGGCGCCGGAAATGTTACAAATTTTCTATTTCGGTGACCAGTTGGGGGACTCGTTGTGTCCGGACATAGTCAGTTCATGGGCTTGTGTGCCGTCGGCGAGCATGGTCCAGATCTGACGCTCGCCATTGCGGGTGGATTCAATGACTATGTGCCGGGCGTCGGGAGCCGAACTGGGGCGCTCGTTCTTGCCGCTGTCGCGCGTGATTTGAATGATTTGGCGGGTGGCAGGATCCATGACGTAAATGTCGAAATTGCCGTCGGGGCGGCGCCAACTGAAGGCGACCATTTGGCCGTTAGGCGTCCAAGCGGGGTCGATGAGATAGCCCTTGTCGGGGAGATCGAGTTCGGTCGTATTGGTGCCGTCGGCGTTCATCATGTAGAGCTTGGGGATGCCACCGCGATCGCTGACGAATACGACGCTCTGGCCGGTCTTAGGATTCCAAGTGGGAGAGGTGCTGGCGGCGGTGGAGTAGGTGACACGCTTGGGGCGGCCGCCATTCGTGTCGCTGACGAAAAGTTCGGGATTGCCGAGCATGGAGGATGAAAACATGATTTGCGAGCCGTCTGGAGACCAAGCGGGGGCGCTGTTGGAGCCGCGGAAGCGCGCGAAGGAGACGACTTTGTTGGCGTCCACGGAGTACATGCAAATTTGCGGGCTGATCACGCCGCTGGCGCCCGGAACGAAGCAAGTGAAGGCGATGCGCGAGGCGTCCGGGGACCAACGGGGCGTCAGTGAAATCGTGTGCAGCGAAGTCAGCGGATGCTGGTTGGCGCCATCGTAGTCCATCACCCAAATCTCTTTGGTGCCGGTGCGCGAACTGACAAAGGCGATTTGCGTGGAGGCGATGCCGGGGAGCCCGCCGGAAAGGCGGCTGATGATTTCGTCGGCGAATTGGTGCGCGAACTTGCGGACTTGCGCATCGCTGGGCGTGCCGCGATAGACCTTACCGACGACTGCTTGCGTCGAAGGGCTGCGGACGTCGTAGAGCCAGCCGGAGATTCCGACCTCGGCGGCGGATTCGGTGAGGTTGCCGAAGGCCACGAGATTGGCGTTGATTTGCGGCGTGGTCCAGTCGGGGTTGCGGAGCTCGGAGGGAACGGTGGGGACTTGCGTGGGATAAAAGCTGGGGCTGACGAGATCGAGGATGCCGCTGAATTGCAAGTCGTCGCGGACGACTTGGGTGAACAATTGGGAATGAGATTTGGCGGTGTCTGCCCGCGCTGCGAAATCGGCGACGGCTACGCGCGGCTTTTCGACGCCGAGGCCAGTGCCGGTCTGAAACCAGGCCTGCGCCGCAGCCCGGCCCGGCACAAACAGTCCACACAACAGCAAAACGCTAATGGAAATGCATCGTGATCGGTGCACCATCGCCTCCGGTTCTCCCCAGACGCGTGCTGTGCGGGCCGGGCGCGGCCAGATCATCGCGTCATTGCCAGATCGAAATCGAATGTCACGTTAACGAATGAACCTGAATAGTCGCTCGGTAGCGCGGGCATGGGCGAGGAGCTGAGCAGGGCGCGCTGCGCGGAGGTGTCCATGGAATAGTTGCCGCTGGTTTGGGCGAGGCGAATATCCTTGACCGTGCCGTCACGATTAATCGTAAAAGTCATAGTGCAGCGTGCGCTGTGCGCGGCGCGCACTGCGGGATCGATGGTGGACTGCATCCAATTTTGGCTGATGCGGCGGCGCACAGCGTCAATGTACCAGCCGTAGCGAGCAGCGAAGTCCCCGCCGCCCTGGCCCTGGATGTTGACGCCGGGATTTGGCGCGCCTGCGACGTTGCTGGTGCCGGTGGGAAGATTCATCTTGCCGCCGTTTTGGGCGACCGCGTTGTCGGGAGCGGGAGTTGGGTTGTCGAAGACGCGCGAGCGGTGCTGGACCGGCTTTGGTTTTTCTTTCCACGCTGGGATTTTGATTTCCTGCTTCGGTGGTTCCGGCGGTTTCGGCTGCGGCTGCGTTTTGTAAATACTGTCGGTCGGATCGACGGTCTTGCTATCCGTGACGTCGGGCGGCTTGGGCATGGGAAGCCCAATGCTGCCGACGAGATTCACTTTGACTTCGCCCTCGCTGCCCCCGCCCACGTCGCCCCAGCGATTGCCTTGAAAATGAAAGACGATGGAGACGAGCATGGCGGCTGCGATCGCGCCATGGAGGAAAAGTGAATAGACGAGGAAGCGGCGGAGACTGAGATCGTCGGGATTAGCGAAGGGCGGATTGGCGGCGGAGGCGGTCATTTTATTGCGTGCGTGCCCGGTCGGTGATGGGCTCGGTGACGATACTGATATTGCTGATGCCGGATTGGCGCAAAGCGTCCACCACGCTGGCGAAGATGCCGAAGGGGACTTTTTCGTCGCAGCGGAGGAAGACGGCGTCTTGCGGCTTTTTCAGTTGCGCGTGGACTTTGGCGCCGAGCTGATGAATGTTGACGGGCTCGTTGCCTAGATAAACTCTTTGGGTTTTGTCGATCGAGACGACCAGGCGCTGCTCGGTGATTTCCTTGACGGCGTGCGTTTTGGGGACGTCGAGCTCGATGCCGGACTGCAGGATGGGCGCGGTGATCATGAAGATGATCAAGAGCACCAGCACGATGTCAATGAACGGGACCATGTTGATCTCGGAGAGCGAGGTTTGCGTGGGTTTGGAAAGGGAAGGCATAAGTCGGAAATCAGAAACCAGAAGTTGGAAACAGAAAACCTCCTTAGCTGAACGTCTTTTCGATTTGGGCGGACACTTCCAATGTGAACGTGTCGAGGCGCTGGGCCAAGTCTTTTATATTTTGCAGGAATTGATTGTAGAAAATCACGGCGGGGATGGCGGTTGCCAGGCCGGCGGCGGTGGTCAGCAGCGCTTCGGAGATGCCGGGGGCGACGGCGCGGAGGCTGGCGGCGCCGGCATTGCCGAGACCGGAGAAGGCGTCGATGATGCCCCAAACGGTGCCGAAGAGGCCGACGAACGGCGCAACCGAGCCGGTGGTGGCCAGCCAGGCCATTCCTTTTTCCACGCGGCGGACTTCTTCCGCGGAAGCAACTTGCATATTTGCGGTGACAGCTTGTAGGCTCTTCAATTTTGGCGGATGCGGATTGGTGGGTTGGCCACCGACTTGACTCTGCAATTCGCGGAAGCCGGCGGCGTAGACGGAAGCAAACGGCGAGCCCGCGGAGGCGAGCGCTTGCGGATTGGCGACGCCGCGCGTGGCGCGAAAGATGCGCAGGAATTGATCGCTCTGGCGGCGAACGCGTCCGAACATGCCGAGCTTTTGGAAGATCATGGCCCAGGAGATGACGGAGAAGAGAAGAAGAAGGGCGAGCACGCCGCGCGCGACCCAGCCGGTGTTGGCGAGAATGCTTCCTAAATCGATAAGAAAAACGCTAGCAACCAGAAAAATACGTCATCCCCTCAGTTCTGACAAAATTTTGCCGTCTCCAGCACCGTAGCACACGCGAATCACGGAATCAAAGGAAAGCAACGAAGAGGTGTTGTCGTTTTGACAGCGCTGACCGCGGCCGGGGGGATGGCAACGAGTCGATGCCGCTCGCACATCAGGTTGTGCAAATACATCGCTTGAGATGCTTCGGCCCTTCGAGTTTGTCCCGCAGGGTGAACTGAAATGCGCCGAGACCTCAGGAAGACATGCTCTCGCGCTCCACGCTTTTCGACAGACATTTAGATGCCCAGACCGCCAAAGACGATGTTGTAACCTGTGTTAGACTGCGAACTAGAAATGGCTGGGACATTCGACATTAGTTTGGACTCGCTGGCGGGGCGTTCGGTTGCTTTGCAGAACGTGACGAGCAGCGACTCGCCCACAGCTTCCCACCCGGACGGCGCAACCTTTTTCCTGGAAACGTTTGGCTGCCAGATGAACGACCACGACTCGGAGAAAGTCGCGGGCGTGCTCCTTTCGCGCGGGTACCGGCAGGTGGAGTCGCCTGACGCGGCTTCGCTTGTCCTTTACAACACTTGCAGCATCCGAGAAAAGGCAGCGCAGAAGGTTTTTTCGCGGCTCGGCGAGTATCGAACCAAGCAGGCGGCGGGGCAGGTCATCGGCGTGCTCGGTTGCGTCGCGCAGCAGGAAGGTGAAGAAATTTTCGAGCGCGCGCCGTGGGTCAGCCTGGTGTGCGGCTCGGCGAGTTATCGGAAGTTGCCGGAACTGCTGGCGCGGATCGAGACAGGGAACCAGCGCGTGACTGGGCTGGATACAGACACGGATGAAACGTTTGAGACGCCGGTGACGCGGCGCGACAATCCGTGGCGCGCGTATCTGACCATTATTGAGGGCTGCGACAAGGCTTGCGCATACTGCGTGGTGCCGTTCACGCGCGGGCCGGAGCGCAGCCGCGCAAGCGATGCGGTGTTGAAAGAAGTTCGCGAGCTTGCGCAATTGGGCTATTCGGAAGTGCAGTTACTCGGCCAGACGGTGAATTCGTACAGTGATCCTTCCGCGCGGCGCATGCGTTTTTCGGAATTGCTGCTCGCAGTGGCGGATGTGCCGGGAATCCGGCGCGTGCGGTTTACGACGTCGCATCCGCGGGATTTCGGCGCGGACATCGTTGCGGCCATCGAATCGCAGCCGAAATTGTGCAATCACGTGCACTTGCCGGTGCAGTCTGGCTCGACGAAGGTGCTGCGGGAGATGGCGCGCACCTACACACGCGCGGAATACCTCGAGAAGGTTGCGATGTTGCGCGAAGCGAAGCGGCCGATTGCGATCACCACCGATATTATTGTGGGCTTTCCGGGCGAGACCGAAGCGGACTTCGCGGAGACATTGAGCTTGCTGGACGAGGTCCGCTACGATAGCTTGTTCTCGTTTAAATATTCGCCGCGGCCGAACACGCCGTCGCTTAAGATGCCGGATGCGATTTCGGAAGAAGAAAAGAGCCGACGGCTGGCGGTTTTGCAGGAAAAGCAGCGCGAGATTCAGACAGCCCGGAATGCGGAGCTGGTTGGCGAGACATTTGAAATTCTCGTCAGCGGAAAATCGCGCCGCGAGAATCAGTGGTTCGGTTATTCAACGTCGCACCGCGTGCTGAATTTTACTTCCCAAGTGAATGCGCTTCTGGGAACCTACGTTCAGGTGCACGTGACGGGGGCAGGTCCGAACAATCTGGTGGGCGAGCAGGTCATCTAACTCTGGGAGGCCTCAATGGAAGTGGAGATGAAAATCCGCGCCCTGATGATGGATCCCGTCACCAACATGCCCATCGTGGTGCTCAAGGACGTGCAAGGCCAGGCGATCCTGCCGATCTGGGTCGGGGTCTACGAAGCGAACGCCATCGCTCTGGAAATCGAAAAAGTGCAAACTCCCCGTCCGATGACGCATGACCTGCTGAAGAATGTTTTGCTGGGGTTTGATGTGCGCGTGCAAAAAATCGTAGTCAACGAGCTGAAGGACGACACGTTTTACGCGCTGATCTGGGTGGAGCGCGAAGGCCAGATGATGACCATCGATTCGCGCCCAAGCGACGCCCTGGCTCTGGCGCTGCGCATGGACTGCCCCATCTTCGTGGACGAAGAGGTTTTGAAAAATTCCAAAATCTCCAGCGCCTTCTCCGAACGCAATACCAACGAGCA
>CATPAM010000437.1 GCA_955651735.1 Candidatus Acidiferrales bacterium
CTGGCTCTATGCTTATGCGTGTGCGCAGCTCTAGCCCAGGACGCGAAGCATGAAGCACAGCTACGCACCGTCCGTGGCGTCGTAGCCGACAAATCCTCCGAGAATCCCCTCCCATCGGCTGTGGTCTTTCTCAGAAACACGCGCACCAATGCGGTTCGCAGTTACATCGCCAACGAGGAAGGCGAGTATCGCTTCAGTGGCCTCGACCCCAATGTGGATTATGAAATCCACGCTGAAAAAGACGGCGTCAAATCCGCCACGCGAACGATTTCGAGCTTTGACAACAAAAAAGACATCGTCCTGAACCTGAAACTCGAGAAGAAAAAGGCCTGATTGTAGTCAGCACGCTTGCTTCCGTGAGATCTGGCTTTCGCCTGGTACGTTCTTACAAAAAAATAAACTTGTCTTTTGCCAAACAGAATCGTAGTTTCTGGCGCACTCCCAGCCTCTCTCGCTAAGGAGGAAGCATGCCTGATCACAGGCGCGATGAGGGAATCAAGCGCCGCGACTTCATCAACGGGATGTTGATCGCTGCGGGGACCGCAAGCGTAGGCAGCTCGGTTCCGATGAGGGCGTTCGCCCAACTCGCTCCATCGACGACATTCCCTTGCGACGGCTCGATCGGGACCGATCCGAACGTTACGCGCGGCGCGCGTACCGCTTGCGCGCAGTTGCTGAGCGCGGCGCAAGCGAACGCGTTTGATCAGGTTACGCTGAGCCCGGTGGTGACGGCAAACGTCACGATTCGCAGCGCCACGCCGGTGGTGGACCTCGGCTACGACGCGTACTACTGGGGCAGCCAATATTGGGCTGATTTCGTGGTCGCGGACTGGGTAGGGCCCAACCGCAATAATCCCAACCGCCAGACCGTGCTGACCTTTTACGGAGGTAACACCGCCTCGGTTGAGGATCAACCCAACGAGCGGATCAAACTGCTGACTACGCCGTTCTCCAGCCATGAGGATTCGTTGCGTGCGGACATGAACCGCGTGCTCGCCGGCCGGAATTTCGATTTCGATCGCGACGTCATTGCCATGTACCTTTATCGCTGGGGTCACAGCATGGTGTATCCGAAGCCTGGGTGGCCGTTCTCAGCTCCCATAAACAAGAACGGACAGGTTATACGCGTTCCGTCGCCGCGTTTTTACGCGCGCCAGCAGATTGGCCGCATCTCCTTTGGCGCCCAAGATGTAGAGTCCAGTCCCGCGAACGAGAGCGCAATTGGTGCCGGCGTACGTACCAGTGGGGAAGTTCTACCGCTACTCTGACCGGAGCGCGGTTATCGACCCGCTTACGACCAGGCATCCTTGATGTCTTCCTGGGCTCGCTTCTCTGCGTTCTTGGCTTCCGCCTTCGCATCCGCCTCGGGCTTCAGCGTCTGAATGGCTTTCGCGAGGCTCAAAGCCTTTCCACCTTCGGGAGCGCTACAGGCGGACGCATTGCCGCTCCCCGGCTGGACCCCGGTGACGTCCCACTTCAAACAGTTGAACTTAATTCTAAGGTTGTGGCTGACGTGCAGCGCCGCGACACACTCGCTCAACTGCCGGAAAGCCGTGCAGGCATCCTCCAACTTCGTGCGCGGCGGCAAAAGCGCCTGCAGTTGCGACGCCAGCTTTTTGCTCAGCTCGCTATTTGCGGCAAGTTGCTCGCTGGCCGTCGGGCCTTTCTTGATCCAATGGATGGGATTGTACGATTGTGCGGCGGTCTTCGCGGCTCCAAGAAGCACCAGTGCTGCGATCAAACCAGCAATGATCCACCTGTTCTTCATGTCTTACCCCTTCGCTCCGCAATCCTTAGCAAGCAGATCGCGAGCAAGGACAAGTGAAAGGGCTGGACTTCCCTTGGCCATGGGCTGCGCAAGGCAGCTCAACTTCCTTCAGTAGGCCACTCCAGCACACAGAATTTCGACACCCACGCGGGCCGGTACTCCCCCAATGTGTCAACCCTGTCCATGCGTCCAGTTTTGTAGTTTAGCGGACCTGTACTTTTTCTCCATTGCCCCGCGCGCATGTCACGCCTACAGTTATTTTGGGTCCATAAAGCCAGATGAAGTCCATGCTCGGCCTTCGTGCGCGTACGCCAGAACCTTCTCCCTTGGAAGGCTCGGGCGCCTTCCGCGCACTGCAGATCGAGACCGAATTGCGGCAACTCGCGCGCAGCGAGTGGTGGCTGTGGTTCTCTGCGTGTGCCGTGACGCTCCTTGCCACGTCGGCCTTGGTTCTGTCCTTCCTGCCCTTTCTCTTTCGTCACGCCAATCACTTCTATGAAATTCGACCCGATCAGGCGCAGTGGGGCACGGCGGCTCTGGTGGTGGTTTTTAATGCTTGGCTCGTGTACCGGCAATGGTCTTTCCGGCGGCGCAGGAAACAACTCACGGCGCAGAGTCCCTTTCCGGACCGTAACGGAGGCGAAATATCAGACGCCTCTGGTTTCGATCCCGTGACTGGCCTTTACACCCGCCTCTCCATTGAACAGCAACTCGGCAAAGAGATAGGCCGCGCGCGCCGCGAAAACAGTTCGCTGAGCGTCGCCACGATTCACATCGACGAATTTGCACAGGTGACACAACGCTATGGCAAACCTGCTATCGACTCATTGCTGAAGGAATTTGCGCGCCGCCTGAAAAAAGCCATTCGCGGCTCCGATTTTGCCGTGCGTCTCGCAAGCGGCGATTTTCTGCTTGTTCTGACCGAATGTGCCCTGGGCGAGGTAAAACTTTTTTTGGATCGCATAGGTCCGCTGGAAATCACCTCCGCAGGCGAGAAAGTCGCACTCCCTTACTCCACCGGCTGGGTCGACTACCAGCCTGGCGACCTTCCCTCCGATCTGCTAAAGCGCGCCAGCCAAATTCTTCACCTGTACGAAAACGCTTCCGTAGACAGCCCATCGACGAACCTCGTCGCCCGCTGACGACGTCACACATACCCTCACGTCACCGTTCTGCCCGTCGTCGACATCGAGGGAGATCCGCAGGTGGCCTTCGATCAAGCCCAGAAGCCAATCGCGGCAAATGCCAAAGTGGACGCCTTCGTGTGCCTGGATGCGTGGGGCGGCAAGGGCGTAGCGAAGGCGCCGAGCGCAGCTCACGTGACTGGTAAGACTCAAAATCTCGACGCCTTCGTCCAC
>CATPAM010000438.1 GCA_955651735.1 Candidatus Acidiferrales bacterium
GTACTGCTTCGATCGCGGCCACCAGTCTCGAGAGCACGGACGGCGAAGCCACCGGAATATTGTGCGCGCCCAGCACCAGTTTCAGTTCAGGCGCGATCGCCGCCATGCGCTTCACCGACGCCACGTAAGCATCCAGATCAGTCTCCGGCCGAAATAGCCAAATCGGCGCCGGATAGTAAGTGTCTCCCGTGAAGAGCAGCCCATTCGCGCGATCCAGCAAACAGATGGCATCGGGAGTATGGCCAGGAGTGGCGATGATTTCCAGCGTCCGCCCGCCGAGATTGATTTTGAAGCCGTCATGGACGAACAGGGAAATACGCCATGGTTTCGTGGCGTAGGTCTTGGGATTGAAATTTCTTGGCAGGTCGCCGCAGACTTCGCCGGGAGCGATTTCCGCTTGCGCATCCTCGCGTGAGCCTTTGGCGTTGGTGCGCGTGAAGGTGGTGTCCATGCCATAGACAAAATCGAATTGGAAGTTGCCGCCTACGTGATCGTCGTGGGTGTGGGAGTTGAGGACCACGATCGGGCGCGAGGTGAGGCGCCGCACCACAGCGCGAATATCGGCGATGCCCATCCCGGTGTCGAAGAGCAACGCTTGCTTGGTTCCGACGAGGAGGTAACCGATGGTCTCCTCGGACTGATGCGGCTCGTAGATGGCGAAAACCTGGGGCGCGACCTTGTAGACTTCAAACCAAGGCTCTTTTGGCAGCACGCGTTCGACCCTCGCCTAATCGGGAACGGGAAGCGCTTTGCACCATTCGGGGATTTCAGGCGAAGGGAAAGTAAGATCTAACCCAGAGGGCGCGGAGGACGCAGCACAGAGCGCACGGAGACTGCGTGGCGAAGCACTCAGTTGCGCCAGAATCAAAAGAGCCGCGAGCCTAGGCGCCGGTCTCACTTGGCCGTCCCGGGAATGAAGATGGATTTCGGTATCGCCATGTGCACGCCCTTGTTGCCGTCGACTAGTTCGGTGATGCTCAGGTCCGCAGCCACGCTGGAGAGCATATAGGCGTCGTCGCGCGAAAGATGCTTCTCGGTCATGAGGAAATCAATCATCTCGCGCACCGCCAGCTTCGTCGCCTCGTTCAAATCCTCATGCAGCCCCATGGTAATGAAACTCGTCGGCGTCTCCGCGCGCGGCCAGCGCAAGTGCATGTCCTTGCGCACCACAAATTGGAATGTGCCGACCAATGAAGTCTCCATCGCCGTGATGTCCACCTCGCCGTTGCCCTGCCCCGCGTGCCCGTCGCCCACCTCAAACAGCGCTCCCGCCGCGTGCACCGGAATGTACAGCGTCGTCCCCGCCACCAAATCTTTGTTGTCCAGGTTCCCCGCATGAATCCACGGCGGGTTGCTGCTGAATTTTCCCGACGATTCCGGCGGCGCCACGCCCATGCTGCCGAAAAAGGGATGCAGCGGAATCTCGATGCCCGGCGCGAACCGCGCGACCATGCGCTTCTCGTCCAGCGGAATTATCTTCATCTTCGGGTACGGATAATCCTCCGGCAAAAATCCGCGTCCCGGCCCAAACCCGTTGTAAGCATAAGAAATCGCCAACCGCACCGAAACAATGCGCACCTCCAGCACGTCACCGGGTTGCGCGTCCTCGATGTAAATCGGCCCCGTCAAGATGTGCCCGCCCGGCCCTTTGTCTTTCACCTGATCATAGATGTCGCGCAGCGATTGCTCGACCTGGTCTGCCGCCACACCCGCGCCCTCCAGCCGCTTCGGGCTCGACGTAATCAGCGTCTGAATCTCCACGCTGTCACCCGATTTCACGCGCAGCACAGGCGGCGTACTCGCATCGTAGTATCCCCACGCAATCGTCTTCGGCGTCGGCTTCAGCGTATGCGTCGCCGGCGAACTCCCCTGCTGCGCCGCAGCACTCACCGCAAAAACAAATCCGGCAATCGCAATTAAAGTACGCCAGCCCATGCACCCTCCTAGACGTAATGTCGCGTCACTTGTATCGGCCGCCGACTGTGGCGGGCGCCTTTGTCCACACGACGATGATTAAGCTGCCGTCTCCGTCCCGTCCCCAAACCGGTAATGCCAAACCCGCGCCGCCCCAATCAGGTTCGCATCTTCCCCCAACGATGCCAGCGCCAGCTCCGTCTTCTCCCACGGCACAAACCTGCATCCCTGCGCGATCACGCCGCGCAAATCCTCGAGCCGCACGCTCTTCATCACGCTTCCGCCCAGCACAATCATGTCCGGCACGAACAATCCAATCAAATTCGCCAGACCCAGCCCCAAGTAATACGTCTCGCGCTCCACCGCGCGCCGAGCGCAAGCGTCGCCATCGCGCGCCAACTGAAAAATCTCTTTCGCGCCTAGCGCTCCCCGGTGCATGCCATGGCCTCCGCCATTGCTCTTGTACCACGCGGCCATCGCTGGCCCGGTCGCCAGCGCCTCCCAGCATCCGCGAAAACCGCAAGTGCAAGGCGGCCCCGAAGCATCAATCACGTGATGCCCCACCTCCGGGTGCGACCGATCCACCCCGCGATACAATTGCCCATCCAGAATGATCCCGCCGCCAATCCCCGTTCCCACCGTAACGTAAATCAGCCGCCGCTTCCCGCGCCCCGCTCCCCATCCCGCCTCACCCAGCGCCGCCGCGTCGCCATCATTCTCTAGTGCCACGCGCACCGCGAACGCGCGCCCCAAATCCGCAACCGGATTGCATCCCTTCCACAGCGGCAGAAAATCCACATCTCCAAATTCCCCGGTGAAGGAATATACCCACCCAGTCGACCCAATCCCGATGCCGGAAATTTCCGCGCCAGCCTTCCGCGCCGCCTCGCGCAGCATCCCCGTAATCCGCGCCAGCCCGTCCGCGTACCCGCGCTCCCCCGCGGTAGGCGATTCCACCTTAGCCAGCACCGCGCCGGAATCATCCACGATCCCAACCGCAATCTTCGTCCCCCCGATGTCCACCGCCCCAATCACAGCTTTTCCTTATTTGCATCTTTCGGCAACAACCCCGCCTCATCCTCGACCACAAACGAACACA
>CATPAM010000439.1 GCA_955651735.1 Candidatus Acidiferrales bacterium
CATCAGGGACTCGGCGACAACCTGCGGAGTGGCGCCTTGCACGTGGACAGCGGCTTGCTGCAGGCGGCGAATGCCGAATTCTTCGCCGTAAACATTTTCCGGCTCCACTAAGCCGTCACTATAGCCAACCAGAAGCGAATCGGGCGGCACGAGCACCGCGCCTTCTTCGTAGCAATAATCCTCAACGACGCCGAGAACCATGCCGCCTTTGTCGAGATGCAGGGCGGAATCCCTGGAAATCAGGAACGAGGGAAGATGACCGGCGTTGGTGTAGCGCAGATTGCGCGTGGCGCTGTCGTAGACGGCAATGAAAAAGGTGGCGAAACGGTCGTCACCGGTGTTGCGCACCAGATGCTTATTGAGGCGAGAGACAAGCTCGGCGGTGCTCATGGTTTCGCTTCCGGCCACCAGAACCTGACTGCGCAGCGCGGCCTGCAGGCTGGCCATCAGGAGCGCGGCGGAGATTCCCTTGCCGGAAATATCGGCGATGGCGATGGCCAGATGCGTGGGGCTGAGCTGAATGAAATCGTAGTAGTCGCCGCTCACGGCGCGCGCAGCTTTGCAGATGGCTTCGATTTCGACGCCGGAGATTTTTGGCAGAGTCCTGGGAAAAAGCTGGTCCTGCACTTCGCGGGCGATGGAAATTTCGTTTTCCAGGCGCTGGCGCTGCTTTTGCTCTTCGATGAGGCCGCTAATGGAGCTGGTCATGAGATTGAACGACTCGCCGAGGACGCCGAGCTGATCGCGGCGCTCGATACGCACGCGATGCGACAAGTCGCCGGCCTGCACATACTGCGTGGCGCGGTAGAGCTCGTCCACGGCTTTGGTGATTTGGCTGGTAAGAACCAAGCCGGTGGTCAGCGCTGCGGCCTCAATCACGAAGAAGGCGATGACGATGAGGACGAAAGCGATGAGGTACGTGTCGCGCAGCTCGCCGAGAGATCGAAACATGCGGCCACTCAACTGTGAGGGTCGGGCGTTGAAGACGGCGAGCACAGGGCGCACGGGGTCGACCGTGCCATCCGGCCCGACATAAGTGGAATCCAGGCGGGAGACCACGTTGACCGGGGTATCGATCCACAGCATCGCGGGCTGGAGAAAGCGGTTGCGGGCCACGATGCGACGTGTGTTTTCATACGCTACTCCGTCCGTGGTGGTGTAGAGCACGCCCTGGTGGCCGCGGCCGGAATACCGCTGCATTAAATTGAGCTGAATCGCGCCCAGATCCGGCGCAATACTGGCGAGAAATTCCTCCGTCAGCGGCACGCGCAGAGTGACAACGCGAACACCCCTGGGCTCTGGCATGGCGCGGATGCTGATAATGGAGAGCGTCTTTTCCTGTTGTAGCAATCCGGCGAAAGATTGCCTGCCGGGAGCGACCTTGTCGCGAGGCGGAGGCGAAGGCGACTTCGCCTCCAAGATTTTGTGTAGCAAACCTGGGTCGTCCGAAAACTCGATCTTTAGGCCTGGAAGCTCGCGGTCGTGCACGGAATGCGATTGCGCGGCGAGGATGCGCTCCGATTCGGCTTCGCTGACGCTGGGCGGGAGAGTGCGGTGGGCAGCGGCGATGTGCTCGGCAATGTCAGCGAGCATGTCTTTACGGCGCTGGACGTCTTCGTAGAGAAGATAGGAGGCGAGCTGCGAATAAAGAATACTGGCGGAGCGAACGGCCAGAAGCGCCAGCAACAGCACGGGAACGACAGCGATGAAAAGACCAGCGACGATGAGACGATTGCGCAGGCTCCAGAGCAGGCGGTTCCTTCCCCAGGCGAGTAGCCGATATAGGAGGTATATGGCGGCGAGGAGGGCGACAAATTTCAGATAATTGGAGATGCTGCCTTCGACCGCGAACAGGTAGGCCAGGCTGCCGGCAGCCGTCAGCAGCAACGCGGCGAGATCGAGGCGCGAGATGCGGTCCCAGATGATGCGGATATTGGAAGCAGCGGTCACACGTCACCCTTGGACAGAAATACTACTTTACCCTAAGGATGTGCTTTGAGCCGAGCGGACGTCATTGCGCCGCGACGGCCTGCGGAGAACCTACTTCGCCAGGGCGCCGCGTACGCGGCTGTGATAGCGGCTGTAAGTGAAGTATATGACCAGCCCGATGACGAGCCAGATGATCAGGCGCGCCCAATTGATCCAGCCGAGCTTGTACATCATGTAGCCATTAAAAATGATGCCCAGAATAGGCACCGCGGGCACCCAGGGAGTGCGGAACGGCCGGGGCTGCTGCGGATTGGTGCGGCGCAAGATCATGACCGCGATGCACACCATGATGAAGGCCAGCAGCGTGCCGATGTTAACCATCTTTCCGATGTCGTCGATCGGGGTGATGCTGCCGACGATAGCGGCGAGCAAACCAACGAGGATGGTGTTCTTGTAGGGCGTGCGGAACTTCTTGTGAACGGAGGCAAAGAATTTCTTGGGCAGCAAGCCGTCATTGGCCATCGCATAGAGAACGCGCGTCTGGCCGAGCAACATGACCAACATGACGCTGGTGAGGCCTGCAAGGGCACCAACGGTGATGATGTGCGAGGCAACATTCAGGCCGCGATCGAGAAAGGCTTCGGCGATGGGCGCTTCGATATTGACGTCTTGCCAGCGGACCATCCCGGTCAGCACGCCGGCGACGAGGATGTACAGCAAGGTGCAAACCAGCAGCGAAGCCATAATACCGATGGGCAGATCGCGCTGCGGATTCTTGCATTCCTGCGCGGTGGTGGAGACGGCGTCAAAGCCGATATAAGCGAAGAAGATGTATGCGGCGCCGGCGCCAATTCCGCCAAAACCCATAGGCGCGAAGCTGGACCAGTCATGGCCCCAATTGGAGAAGTTCACATAGTGGATGCCGAGCCCGATCACAAAGAGGACCACGGCCACTTTAATTGTCACGATGGTGGCGTTGAAACGCGCGCTTTCTTTGATGCCGATGACCAGGATGGCGGTAATAACCAGGGCGATTACGAAGGCCGGAAGATTGAAGCCGATCTCGGTGCCGAAAATGGTCGGCGCGTTGAGCAGCGTGTGCGCCTGTTGCGCCAACTCCGGCGAATGCGCCTTCATGATGGCGTCGACCTTGTCGAGAAAGGCCTGCGTGCCGGGTTGCAGCGTGGCGTCCGAAGCGCGCGCCATCTGCCGCGCGATGATTTTCGTGGCAGTGTTCAGGCCGGTCCAGTGATCGTAGGCGAGCCACAATGGCATCTTGATGTGGAAGATGTTGAGCAGCTCGATGAAATGATTGGACCAGCCGGAAGAGACGGTGCTGGCGCCCATGGCGTATTCCAGCGTGAGATCCCAGCCGATGATCCAGGCAAAGAATTCCCCAAGGGTGGCATACGCGTAGGTATAAGCGCTACCGGCGAGCGGAATCATAGCTGCGAATTCGGCGTAGCAAAGGCCTGCGAAGGCGCAACCGAGGCCGGACAAAACGAAGGAGAGCATGAGCGCAGGCCCCGCGTAGTGCGCACCGAGCCCGGAAAGCACGAAAATGCCCGCCCCGATGATGGCGCCCACTCCGAGCGCGGTGAGCTGGCCGGCGCCGAGGGTGCGCTTGAGGCTATGCTCGCCGGCTTCACCGGCCTCCGAGAGCAGCATGCTCATTGGCTTCTTTACGAAAAGCCAGCTTCTTGGATCGCTGCCTCCGGTTGCATCGAGTTCGTTTGACCTTGTTGCCATGAGGGAAGTACCTCGCAGGGCGCGTCGAGCGCCCTCATAAATTTATCTTACGCCACGTGCCGGGCTGCCGCTGAGCGCCGTGACCAAAGCAGATACACGGGAACGCCCAAGAATACGATGACCAGACCGGGCCAGGTGGTTTGCGTTTTGTACAGCAGCAATACAAACATAATCGCCACCGCCGCAACTATATAGAGCAGCGGAATGAAAGGGTAGCCGAAAGCGCGATACGGCCGGTCCGCATGCGGACGCTTGGCGCGCAACACAAAGATCCCCGCGATGGTGAGCACGTAGAAAATCAGAACCGAAAAGACCACGTAATCGAGCAGGTCGCTGTACAAGTTGCCGTAACTGACAGCGCCCGTGTCACTGACACGGCGCGTGCGTAACAGAATCAACACACTAATCCAGATGCCTTGGTAGACCAGCGCGCTGCCCGGCACACCTTTTTTGTTCAGCGTGCCGGTGGAGCGAAAGAACAGGCCATCGCGGGCCATGGCGTAGGAGACGCGCGCACCCGCCAGGATCAAGCCGTTGTTGCAGCCAAAGGTCGAAATGATGATGGCCACGGCCATAATCGCGGCTCCTGCGGGACCGAAAACCGCCGCGAGCGCGGCGCTGGCTACGCGATCGTCGGGAGCGTTTTGAATTTGCGCGAGCGGCAGCGTGCAGAGATACGCGAAATTGGCGAGGCAGTATAAGGTGATCACAATGAGCGTGCCGAAGGCCATGGAGAGCGCCACATCGCGCTTGGGATTTTTCACCTCGGCGGCGGTGAACCCGACGTTGTTCCAGGCGTCAGCAGAAAACAGCGATCCAACCTGCGCTACGCCGTAGGCTGCGAAGAGCCCAAATGCGCCGGAGGCCACGGTCACCGTAGGAACCAATCCGCGCAGAAAATTGGCTCCGGGTTCAAGAGGCTGAGCTCCGCGAACGGCCCAGAAGTGGCCGAAGTTATCGGCGATAGCCGCTGCATTGCGGCCAATAAAAACGCAGACAAAGATCAAGCCCAGAAGAGAGAGCGTCTTGGCGCTGGTGAAAATGTTTTGGATGAGCTTGCCGAGGCGCACACCTTGCATGTTCAGGAAAGTGAGAAACACAATCATCAGTATCCCGACAAGCTGTTGCACCGACAGGCTTATGGCGTACTTCAAAGAAAGCGCTACCGGCGGGATGATCCAGGCTGTAGGCGAAATGGATGGAAACAGCACGCCAAGGTAACGCGCGAAGCCAACAGCCACGGCAGCGATCGTGCCTGTTTGAATTACCAGGAAAAGCGTCCAACCGTAGAGAAATCCCCAGAGGGGGGAGTACGCTTCGCGCAAGTATATGTATTGTCCGCCGGCATGCGGAAAGAGCGCAGCGAGTTCACCGTAAGAAAGCGCCGCGGACACGGTAAGCAAGCCGGTTAATATCCACGTCAGCAGCAGGCCGCCCGCGGAGCCGGTCTGACGAGTAATGTCTGCTGCCACGATGAAAATGCCGGAGCCAATCATGGAGCCCACGACGATCATCGTGCCGTCGAAGAGTCCAATGGCGCGAACAAACCCAGCTTCCTGCTTCGCGACCACTGGCTCGTGGATGGCTTGCGTAGTGTCCGCCATTCGCTAAAACCTCAGACGGGAGCGGCATGATTTGCCGCGCCCAGTGTTTCGAGAAAGCGCTGCGCTCGCTCGCCGGGTTTCGCGGCACGCGACACATCGCGAATCACGGCGACGCTGTCGGCGCCGGCGGTGATGACCGACGCCGCGCGGTCCAGCGTAATGCCGCCGATCGCGACGATAGGCTTATAGGTGAGCTGGCGGACCTGACGGATCAAATCCAATCCCACAACGGGATCGGGGGTTGCCTTTGAGGTGGTGGCGAAAATAGGTCCGACCGCGATGTAATCCGCTGAAGTCAAAGCGGCGCGACGAAACTGCTCCAGATTATGCGTGGAGACGCCAACCCACATTTCTTCTCCCACAACAGCGCGCGCCTGCTCCGGGTCTAAGTCCTCTTGTCCGACGTGAACTCCCTCTGCTCCGGCCAGGGCAG
>CATPAM010000440.1 GCA_955651735.1 Candidatus Acidiferrales bacterium
AAGCAGCTGTTGTTGAAAAATTTGGTGCGCCTTTGGTCATACGAGAAGTTCCAATCCCAACGCATGGGCCAGGGCAGGCGCTTGTAGAACTATTTGCAACTGGAGTATGTCACACCGATCTGCATGCTGTGGACGGCGATTGGCCAGTCAAGCCAATAATGCCTCTCATTCCAGGCCACGAAGGAGCAGGAATCGTCGTAGCCCTCGGGCCGGGGGTTACGCACTTGAAAGAAGGCGACCGCGTGGGAATCGCATGGCTCCACAGCGCGTGTGGGCATTGCGATTACTGTCTTGCCGGATGGGAAACGCTCTGCCCGGAGCAGCAAAACTCCGGTTACTCGGTGAACGGAAGTTTCGCGCAGTACGCGCTGGGGCAAGCAGACTACTTAGGACGAATTCCCAAAAACCTCTCCTTTGTGGATGCGGCCCCGATCCTGTGCGCGGGGGTCACCACCTACAAAGGATTGAAAATGACGGAAGCGCGACCGGGTGAATGGGTTGTGATCTCTGGAGTAGGAGGCCTAGGCCACGTGGCCATCCAGTACGCGAAGGCCATGGGACTGCACGTCGCAGCAGTGGATCTCGGACCAGAAAAGATGGCGCTGGCGCGGAAGCTCGGAGCTGAAATCACGATTGATGCGAAAACACAGGACCCTGCGAAGGAAATCCAAAAACAGATCGGGGGGGCGCATGGAGCACTGGTAACGGCGGTTTCACCGGTCGCCTTCAAGCAAGCCGTCGGCATGCTTCGTCGCGGTGGGACTTGTGTGCTGAATGGTCTCCCGCCCGGGGAATTTCCTGTTTCGATTTTCGACGTAGTTCTAAACGGCTACACGATACGGGGCTCCATCGTTGGCACTCGCTTGGACCTGGAAGAGTCGCTTGCGTTTGCTGGAGACGGCAAAGTGAGGGCCACAATTGAGACATTGCCGCTGGAATCCATCAATGACGTGTTCAGTCGGCTCAAGAAAGGACAGGTCAATGGCCGCGTCGTCCTCGGTCTCAAGGAGGAAAAGTTTGCGACGGCGGCGATGGCACGGCTCGCGAGCTAAGCTCCACGGCAGTCCCTAGATGCTGGGAACGTGCGAAGGAAGTTCAAGAGGAGGCGATGTATTCGTCTGCGCTCTTAGGAGCGACGTTACGTTTCGCGGCCCAACTGCGATCATCGGAATTCGCAGTTTTCATACGGGTAATACTGCCAAGGTGTTCATCCCACATTTACTCTCGCACGCCCATCGAGCCCTTCGACTTAAAAAACGTCGTCCCAACCGTTCCGCCACATCCACTACAAGCGAACAATCACATTCTGCCACCATGCACCACGTGGCGTCTCTATCCCCTGTGCCCTCAATCGATTGCGCATACTTCCCGTCATCACGAGGGTGTATTGTACCCCCTACGCGCTTCAGATCTCTCTGCATTTGAGGCAAAACGAATTGACCTTTGTTTTCATATCCCTTACGAATTGCCTTTCCCGCAACTCCTTTGTTTTCACAACCATCCGCATTGCGCGGGGGCGTCAGCCGCAGCATGCCAGTAACGGTAACGGCAAGTCCTATTGTTACCGCTTGGCGCGCAGGCATCCTATTAGGAGCGGGGAACCCCTTGTCGCAGCAGGCGCTTACATTCCTTTATGCGGTTGGCGCAAGCCACTTTCTACGAGTGGGTTGCTGGGCTTTGGCTTTGTGCGCGGGAGCGGTCGGTGCTTCGGCTGACGGTACTCCTCAACCGCGGGATGTTGTGGCGGTGCGGCTGGTTAGCGCCCAACAAGGGCGGAAGATTGCCGCGGCAGCACTGGGGCAGGATGAGCCAGTCCGTGCCACCCAAGACTGCTCCCACCTGGTTCATCAAATTTATTCCGATGCAGGGTACGAATACCCCTACGCGAGTTCGTTCGATTTGTACGCCGGACACGGCAATTTTCGCCGGGTACGACACGCGCAGGCGGGAGACTTGATCACTTGGCCCGGTCACGTCGGAATTGTCCTGGATCCCAGACAACACAGTTTCTACAGCTTGGTGCGCTCCGGTTTGCAGGCCGAAGATTATCTGGGCCCGTATTGGCGATCGCGTGGGACCCCGCGGTTCTATCGCTACGTCGTTGACTCTGGTTCCGACGTGATATCCGCGAAGACCATACGGCCTGCTCCACCGAGCAGCAACAATTCCTCGCGCAGAAGCAGCGCGACAAC
This sequence comes from Candidatus Acidiferrales bacterium, assembly GCA_955651735.1. Classification (GTDB taxonomy): domain Bacteria; phylum Acidobacteriota; class Terriglobia; order Acidiferrales; family UBA7541; genus Acidiferrum. The sequence goes on from CATPAM010000440.1 coordinate 2,193, forward strand.
AACCGAGGTGCGCGCAGAAGCCGAGAAAACAAACCCGCAGCAGCCCACCGAAGCTACGATGCGCTCGAAGGTAATTGCGGCTCCCCTCGCGCCGGCAAGGCTCACGGTGGCGGAACCGATCGCGTCCAAGATCCTAATCACGCCCGAGCAGCGACGTCCGACCGAGGCAGAAGCTTTTGACGGAATCTCCGAACTGGGCGACGCCGCTGCGAGCCTTCTGCGCTCTGCACAGCCTCTCAATGTAAATACGCCGGTCGTGATCGTTGACGAGCTTCGCGTTGAGCGCGTAGAAACCAAGCGCGACAAGGGATGGGCGCACCTGCAAATTGATTCACACGTGCGCATCGCCGCCGAAGGAGCGGACTTCAAGCATAAGCGCGAAAAAGTGCGATGGGAACTTCGCCGTGACGCGTCCGGCTGGGTGGCCATTGCGCCGGCGGAGCGAGCCTACGT
>CATPAM010000441.1 GCA_955651735.1 Candidatus Acidiferrales bacterium
ATGACGAAAGACATCGCCGCCGCCGGAAAACACATAGTTTGCGAAAAACCGCTCGCCATGACCACCGCCGAAGGCGAAGAGATGATCGCCGCCGCGAAACAGCACGGCGTCCTCCTCATGTACGGCGAGGAGCTCTTCTTCACGCCAAAATATCTGAAAGCCAAGGAAATGGCCGATGCCGGTGCGTTCGGAAAAGTTTATCTCGTAAAGCAAAGCGAAAAGCACTTCGGTCCGCACAGCCCCTGGTTTTGGGACGTCAATCGTTCCGGCGGCGGCGCGTTCATGGACCTTGGCTGCCACGGCATTGCCTTCTGCTACTTTTTTCTCGGCCGCTCGCCCATCAAATCCGTCTACTGCCAGATGGGCACCTACGTTCACGCCGACAAAACGAAAGCCGAAGACGATTCGCTCTGCATCCTCGAATTCGCCAACGGCGCCGTCGGACTAATCGAAAATAGTTGGGCCCGCCGCGGCGGCATGGACGATCGCATCGAAGTTTTCGGCGAAGCCGGCGTAACTTACGCCAATCTGCACATGGGCAACGCCCTGCCCACCTTCAGCGAAAACGGTTACGGTTACGCCGTGGAAAAAGCTCCCACCACAAAAGGCTGGACCTATCCCGTATTCGAAGAACTCTGGAACTACGGCACGCCACAAGAGCTGGCGCATTTCGCGCGTTGCGCGCGCGGCAAGGAAACTCCGCAAGCTACCGGGGAAGACGGCCTCGTTGTGATGCACGCCCTCTACGCGGGTTACGCCTCCGCCGGCGAAGGTCGCAAGATTTCCATGCCGTACCAGCCGCCCCCCGGCGTGAAAAAGCCCATTGATCTTTGGCTCAACGGTCCCGCTCGCGCGCAAGCAGCGCAGCGATGATGCCTCGCAGGATTTCGGTCGACGTACTGTGATTCGCTTTTCCGAGAGGTGATTGCGTGCTCCTGCAAATGCGAGGTCGGCTGTCCGTGATGATGTTCCTCGAATATTTTATTTGGGGCGCTTGGTACGTAACGTTCGGAACCTGGCTGGGGCAGCAATTGCATTTCTCCGGCGAGGAAATCGGCCTCGCCGCAGGCACCACCGCTCTCGGCGCCATGCTCTCGCCGTTTCTCGTCGGGCTGGTGGCCGACGAGCTGTTCGCCAACCAGCGACTCCTCGCGGCCCTTCACGGCATCGGCGGCGTTCTCCTCTGGATCGCTTCCACGCAAAAATCCTTCGGCGCGATGTATTTCATTCTGCTGGTCTACTCGCTCTGCTACATGCCCACCATGGCGCTCACCAATGCGCTCGCCTTTCGCCAGATGAAAGATCCCAAGCAAGACTTTGGCTCAATCCGCGTGCTCGGCACCGCCGGTTGGATCGTCGCCGGCCTGCTCATCGGCTATATGGGTGTGGAATCCACCGCGGTTCCCATCCGCGTCGCCGCCGTTTCGTCCATCTTAATGGCCATGTACAGTCTCACCCTGCCGCACACGCCGCCTTTGCGCTCTGCGCACGGCTTTAAGCTCAGCAACATTTTCCCCGCCGAAGCCTTCAATCTTTTTAAAGACCGCAACTTCTCGGTTTTCGCCCTCGCTTCTTTTCTGATCTGCATTCCGCTCCAGTTCTACTACACCTTCACGAATCCCTTTCTGAACGAAATCGGCGTGCAAAACGCCGCAGGCAAAATGACCATGGGACAAATGTCCGAATTGCTCTTCATGGTCACCCTGCCATGGTTTTTCCGCCGCCTCGGTGTGAAGTACACGCTAATGCTCGGCATGTTTGCCTGGGCCCTGCGCTACATCTGCTTCGGCACGGGGAACAGCAGCAGCCTGGTCTGGCTGCTTTACGTCGGCATTGTGTTGCACGGAATCTGCTACGACTTTTTCTTCGTCACTGGCCAGGTGTACGTCGATCAAAAAGCGCCCCCGGCGTTGCGCGCGGCGGCGCAAGGGCTCATTACCTTCATCACCTACGGCATCGGCATGTTCATCGGATCCTGGATCTGCGGCCGCATCGTCGACCTCTATGCGAAGTCCTCGCCCACAGGCGCACTCCTCCACAACTGGCGCTCCATTTGGATGGTCCCCGCAATCGCGTCGGCAGTTGTGCTGGTTTTCTTTTGGGCCGGCTTCCGCAATGAAGATCGCGCCGCTGACCAGCCGCTGCCAAAAACCGGGGCTGTCACCCGCGCGCTCTCTCAATGAGCTGCCAATTACAGTGCCGGGTCGGTTGCCGACGCCACCGCCGTGACGTTCACTCGCAGCACGTCGGTAGCGTCGGTATAAAAATGCCGCTGCCCGCTTAAACCCGCGTTGACAGGATCCGCGTTGATCGAATAGGTGTTGTTCACACCACCGCCGCCGGTCGGCGTATACGTGAAGGAATACCCGCTCTTTGTACCGCTCGCCAGCAGGGGGTCAATCAGGCACGCGGACGCTGCTGCTGGGACTGCCGGCGGAACGCAGTTGGCCGGCGCGCCGCCATCGCTCAGCGACGCCAAGTTCGCCGAGAATCCCACCGTGTACGTTGTCGAATAAACAATTTCTGAAGTCGCGATTGTACGGATGGAAGCGACTGCCGATGCCTCGTTCGCGCTCATGCGCGACCGCACAAGGTTTGGAATTGCCACCGCCGCGATGACCAAAATAATCACCACTACGATCAGCAACTCGATTAGCGAGAACCCTTTCTGCTTGCGCCTCATTCAATGAAGCTCCTGGCGTAAGTGCACACTGCATGACGTCGGCTGTCGCAGACATATTCCCACCTAGGCTTCAAGCACGTATTGGCCCTTTGCCTATTCATAGAGTAAGCCGTTTATAATCAATCATGTACAGCCTTGGCCCATTCGGGGATCAGACGACAAGTGTCACTGGCCATGACACTATTTGTCTAGGCCCGCACCCCTCTTTCAGCTATTGACTCCCTGCTCCTTGCGCAATCCTTGCGGCTTTTCGAATCGTGATACCATCCCACCTCGCTCGTCTCTTCCGCAATCGATGCCGCAACCTCCGCAAACCTTGCCGATGGATTCTGCCTCGCAAAGCGTCGCCCCCGCAAACCTTGCGCCCGCATCACCCCCCGCCGATGCCGCCCCGTCCCGCTGGACCCGCATCATCCCCGTCGCGCTGGTTATGTACACCATCGCCTTTATCGACCGCACTAACATCTCTCTCGCCCTCCCGCGCATCAGCCGCGAGCTCCATCTCGACCCCCAGCAGGCCGGCACCGTCGCCGGCATCTTCTTCTGGGGCTACCTCGCCCTGCAGATTCCCGGCGGCCATCTCGCCAAGCATTGGAGCCCCAAAAAATTCATTAGTGTTCTGCTCGTGGCCTGGTCGTTGTTCGCCGTCGGTTGCGGCGTTGCGCGCACCTATCGCGAGTTGCTCGTTCTCCGCCTGCTTCTCGGCGTGGCGGAAAGCGGCGTTTTCCCCGCCACTCTGATTCTTCTCTCCCACTGGTTCTCGCGCGCCGAACGCGCTCGTGCCAACGCCCTGTGGCTGCTCTGTCTCCCGTGCGCCGTCATTCTCTCTTCGCCTTTTTCCGGCTGGATGCTGGACCACTGGGGCTGGCGCGTCATGCTCGTCGCCGAAGGCGCTCTGCCGCTTCTCTGGCTGGCCATCTGGATCGCTTTCATCCAGGATCATCCCGCCGAAGCGCTATGGCTTCCTCCGGCCGAAGGCGAGTCCCTCGTCGTCACCCTGCGCGCCGAATCCAGCGATCTGGAACGTTCCGAAAACGTACCGTACTTGCGCGAATCATGCGCCCGCAGGTTTTCGTCCTTGCCGCCATTTATTTTTGTTTTGTCAGCGGCCAGATGGGCCTGCTCTTTTGGCTGCCCAGCGCCACGGAAAACTTCAAGAAGCTCAGCAGCCTGCATATCGGCATCGTCTACACATTTCCATTCATCATTGGCGCCATCTTTCTGCTCATCGTCGCCCGCCATTCGGACAAAACAGGCGAGCGCCGCATGCACGCCGCCGCAGCTATGGGCCTCGGTGGGATCTTCATCCTTCTCGCCGTAGCCGTGATTCCGTATTCGCTTCTTCTCGCTTTCGCCTTCATCATTCTCTGCGGCGTCGGCGCCTACGGCCCTATGGGCCCCTTCTGGGCCATCCCCACCGATAC
>CATPAM010000442.1 GCA_955651735.1 Candidatus Acidiferrales bacterium
CCAACGACCCATGAAAAGATTCCGATCAGTAACGCAAAGCAATAAATATGGTGCTGGCAACTGTTGACGCCACTTGTGCGGCCAAGAACACTGTCGACCACTGCACGCCGCCGCCAATCGCCTTCTCCGGGACCACGACCGTATCTCCCGGCTGCAGCACTGCGTTCAGCGAACGTCCAGACCACAAGCTTTCTTTCGCTCCGATGACAGACCCATCCGCACGGATTACAAAAATGGATTTCTTATCGGCCAACTTAGTTGGTCCCCCTCCCTGGCTGAGGTACCATTTCGCGCTCTTGCCCGGCCGATAAGTCACTGCTGTGGGATTGAAAACCTGCCCCGAGACCATGACGAAACCAGGCTTCTTCGGGATGACAAGGGTATCTCCGGCTCTAACTTCCACGTCCGCCGACGTGTTTTTCCAGCGATTGATATCTGGTGAGATTCGAATGGCAACACGCCCGACAGGAGCACTCGAACTCAATTGGGTGATCGTGCTCTGATACTGCTGCAGAGCCATCTCTTTGGCTTGCTTCTGCCTCGAATCCGTCTCCGGTAAGAGTAGGAGGTTGTTCTGCAAATCCTTCACGCGCAAGACCATCTGGATTTGTTCTTTTGCTTCGAGCTCGCGGACTTGTGGCCTTTGCAGGATGGCCCCGTAGACGTAGCCGTCAGATTGAAAACCACCAGCACGCTGCAGCACAGAGCTCAGCCGCTCGCCGGGACGTATGCCATATGTGCCCGGATTCTTGACTTCGCCCTTCACCGAGATGGAAGCGCCAAGATCATTCCAGCCAGGAAGCTGGCGAATCGTTAGCACATCCCCATTGCTGAGAGGCAAGTTGGCCGAGGAATCGCCAGCCAGTGCCGCCGAAATCGGAATAGGCTGATGTTCGCCGCTCAGCTTTTCCGGGTTCGTCCATTCATAATGAGTCAGGTCAGCCGTTTGCGTGTTGGCGCTCGGCTTAAGTCCCCCGCCCACGCGAATCAGGTCCGAAATCGTCATGTTCGTCGTGAGTGGGTAACGTCCCGGCTTCCCCACTTCCCCTTGCAAGTAAGCACTCGCAGGCTGTATCGCATCTGTACTGCGATGAATCAGCAAGCGATCGCGCGGCTGCAACAAAATATTCGCTGTCGGGTCACCCTCGAGCGCCAGATTCAGGCTGACGCTAAAGATCTTTGTTTTGCCGTCCGGCAGATAGCGGAAAACTTGCGCATTATCGATATTTGCATCTGGAGCAACACCACCGGCTAGGTGCACAGCGTCGCTCAGATGGATTTGTCCGGACGTGCGGTAGGTTCCCGGCCCGCGCACGTCGCCCCACACCGAGACTGTCGGTGGATTCTCGAAATCGAACCTGCTGAAAACGCGAACTGTATCCATGGCATGAAGTGCGGGTGATTGCTCAGGATTCGCTAGCGCCACGGCGAGATCGAAACTCTCGACCGTCGGGTGAAAATCCGGCGCGTTTAGCCGAATAATTTCCGCGTATTGTTTCGCGGGCTCCGGAAGCAAATCGTTGTAGGAACCAATGACATCCGTGACCTTCATGTTCGGCCGATAGGAATAGCGGCCCGGCCGAATGACATGCCCTTCGAGGTAAACTGCGTCCTGGTTATAGGGCGCGATGGGAAAAACTCGGATGCGATCGCCATCCTGAATCTCAAACGCTTCGAGCTTCTTCGTGACCTCCGCGTTGCTATCCACTTCCGGCATATCAAAGCTCAACATTGTTTGCTTTTCGTGCGCGACAAGCCGCTGCACTTCGATATGCCGCAGCGTGGCGGTCGGAAGCAGTCCGCCAGCCAGCTCCAACACAGCAGCCAGATTCTTTTCGTCCTTAAGTTCATAGATTGCAGGACGACGAACCATCCCGTCGACCGTCACCTGCGACCCTATCGGCGGCACCAAAACCGTGTCCCCATTTTCAAGCCGCTTGAGATCCGATTTCACCCCGTGCAGCAAGAGATCGTATAGATCGACAACTTCAATGAGTTGGGTCCCTCGAAAATGCTTCACGATGCGCAGCGATCCCTTTTGCGTCGGTCCGCCTCCTACAAACAACGCATTCAAGGGCGTCGACAGCGAACTCACGTCGTAAGCACCCGGATTCGCAATGTCTCCGACTTCATATACGCGGATTGTTCGCAGACGCGCCAAGGACACATCGGCGGAAACCCGGCGAAACTCCGTGCGCAATAGTTGCTGCAAGCTCTCCTGGACATCCGCCAGGCTCTTGCCGCTTACAAGCAGCGGTCCAACCTCGGGAAGACTGACTCGCCCTTCGCGGTCCACCACGCGATAGATTCGTTGCGTCGTCCCGCCCCAAAGATCGATCGACAACCCATCCCCAGGACCAACCACATAATCCGGTCCGGCCGGAAGATCCATGGGAATCAACTGCGAATCGCGAGTGCCGTTCTCGAAAACTTCGGCACCGAAACGTTTTGGAATTGTTGGCCGCGGTATGGCTTGTACATACATGTCGTATAGCGACGGAATGTCTTTGTACGGATTTGGTGCGCGCACAAGTTCCGGAGCCGGTGGCTGCGGCTTGGGCGGAAACCTGCGTTCCAGAGGCTGCAACGTATTCAGGGACGACGATCCCGGAGCCGCAGTCATATTGGCATCGCGCCGAGCAGAGCGGCTCAAATCTGGCACGACAGGGGTCGGCCGTGCGGTGCCGACGCCGTACGCTGCCAAAGGATCTACTACATTTCGGCTCTGCGAACTTCCGACCGGCAACAGATCAGGAATTTGGCCGTCGGTGGCGTTGGTTTCACGAGCTGTCGCTATGTCGCTGCTCATATTGCCGGAGTTGAGCGATTGCATGAAGTCGTCAGGGCTGCCCAAAGGAAGTTGCGATGAGCCGCTGGAAAGCTCTTCTTCGGTTTGCGTTAGCTGCGCACGCTGCACTGCACCGGTTCCGCGCCGCGGACCGCTCGGCGTATTCAGCTCATCCGGCGCCGGCGAACGCCGCTGATCTGGCTGCCCTTGCTGCGCAGGCGTTCCTTCTTCCTCGGTTTCCGGCGTTTGCAAAACGTTGCATCCCGCTTCGGACTGCGGCTCGCACATGTTCGCGTTCTGTACTTTGCGATTGCGCTTCTGCCTTTCCGATGCCAGCTCTTCCTCTTGCGCCTGCGCTAACCACTTGGTCCGCTCTTTCACCAGCAGTTCGTGTTCTTTCGCTGCCTGGGACTCGGGATTAAGCGTAGGCACCAGATATCCATATTTCTGCACCAGCAGCGTCGCGACAGAGCGAAACTGAGTGTCCGTTTCAAGCCGGTCGAAAATGGCGTCGTCGGTCAGATCGGCGTCGCTGATAATCTGTCCATGGCCGGTCGCATCTTTGGCCACCCAGCGCTTCAGTTCGACCAGCAACCCCGTGTCCTTCAGCAATACGACCTTTACGTCCGCTGCCGACGCCGCAACGCGGCTCAGATTGTCGCGGCCGAGTTCGGAGCTTGGTACCACGCTGGAAGAAGGCGCAGCGCGGTCTTGCGAACGAGCCGCTGGGCAGCCCAGGGACAATAAACAAGCCACGCCAAGCAGCCGTAACGCGCGCGGATGCTGTAAAGCAATGTTCGTCGACATTTTTGCCAAACCGTAGTTCCTCATTGTTGCCACCTCGGCGTGAGCTGCGTTTTCCCCCTCAGCGCGCCCAACACACCGGCCTCCGAAGCCTCAATCTCGTTTGACTGCACCTTCAGCGAAGCCCAGTAAAACATAGAGCTATTGCGGTCCGAAGACACGGCAATGACTTTCATCTGCGGATAGCTCTGAAGAATCGAATGACA
>CATPAM010000443.1 GCA_955651735.1 Candidatus Acidiferrales bacterium
GTCCTGCACGTCGGCGAAAACGGTGGGCTCGATAAAGTAGCCCTTGTCTCCGACGCGATTGCCGCCGGCCACGAGCTTGGCCTTCTCCTTCTTGCCCGTGTCGATGTAGCCCATCACTTTGTTGAACTGGTCTTGATCGACTTGCGGGCCCTGCTCGGTGTTCTTGTCGAAGGGATTGCCGACGGTGCGCTTCTTGGCACGCGCGACGCTCTTCTCCACGAATTCGTCGTAGGCTTTTTCTTCGACGTAGAGGCGCGAGCCGGCGCAGCAGCACTGGCCTTGGTTGAAGAAGAGCGCGAAGTGCGCGCCTTCGATGGCTTTTTCCATATCTGCGTCGGCGAAGACGATGTTGGGACTCTTGCCGCCGAGTTCGAGGGTGACACGCTTGAGATTCGAATCAGCAGCGGCGCGCATGATCAGATGGCCGACTTCGGTGGAGCCGGTGAAGGCGACTTTGTCGACATCCATGTGGCGCGCGATAGCGGCGCCAGCAGTCGGGCCGTAGCCGGGAAGAAGATTTAGCACGCCCGGCGGGAAGCCGGCTTCGAGAGCAAGTTCGCCGATGCGCAACGCGGTGAGCGGAGTTTGCTCCGCGGGCTTCATCACGACCGTGCAGCCGGAGGCCAGGGCCGGACCGAGCTTCCAGGCCTGCATCAACATCGGGAAATTCCAAGGGATGATTTGGCCAACGACGCCGACGGGTTCGTGCTTGGTGTAGCAGAAATAGGGGCCGTTGACGGGGATGGTCTTGCCCTGAATTTTGTCAGCCCAGCCAGCGAAGTAGCGGTAGCAGGCGATGGTGAGGGCGACGTCGGCGGCGCGAGCGACGTGATAGGGCTTGCCATTGTCGAGGGCTTCGAGCTGCGCGAGTTCATCGGCGTGTTTCTCGACGAGGTCAGCGAGCTTGTACATGAGATTGCCGCGCTGCGAGGCGGACATTTTCTTCCACGCGCCTTTTTCAAAGGCGGCGCGGGCGGCGCTGACGGCCTTGTCGACATCGGGAGCGTCAGCTTCGGCTACTTGGGTAATGACTTCGCCGGTTGAGGGATTGATGGTCGGGAAAGTTTTGCCGGATGCACTGTTGACCCACTGCCCGTTGATGAGCAGTTTGGTGGCGCTGATTTTGACAGTAGGTTCGAACGCGGTCGTTGCCGTTGCCATGAAGCCTCCTAATTTTGGTTCGCGCGAAAGGTGGGTGCGGGGCGCTACCCTTATACTGCAAGCTCCGCGGGGCGCGAACTGTTGCCAAGAGGGCATCGTACACCTGGGGAAAGAATAGGACAAGAGAACTCGGAGGGGAAAAAGCCGGTCCCTCGCGTCGCTCGGGATGACAATTGCGATTGTGATTTGGCGATTGGCTGACACATGCGGATACGGCTGACATCCTGCAAGCGACGGCCCTTCGAGGCTCAGGATAAACAAGACCGCCGCACTCCATCTGTCTAGTCGGCGGGGCCGGGGGAGACGGCAGGTTTTGCAGTCGGTTGCGGGGCAGAGGCGTCTGCGCGGGTGACGTAGGAGGCGAGGAGGAGGCTGGAGGTAAGAAGGGCGCCGGCGAGGAAGTAGGGGGCGCCGGGGAAGTGGATCGGCGTGAATGGGGAGATGGCGATGGCGAGGACTTGGGTGAAGAGGAGCGGGCCGATCATGCCGGTGATCGCGCGGACGCTGTTAATGGCGCCCTGGAGTTTGCCTTGCGAACTGGGATCGACGCGGCGGGACATCAGCGACTGCATGGAGGGGCCCGCTATGCCCCAGAGGCCGAGGAAGGGAATGGCGCAGAGAAACATCCAGCCGCGCGGGGCAAAGGCGAAGCTCAAGAATCCGAGCGTGCCGAAGGTCAGGCCGGAAAGGACGCTGCGGCGTTCGCCGAAACGTCGGACGAAAGGACCGACGAGCGTGCCGGAGACGATGCTGGTGCTGATGCCTACGACGGCGAGGGCCAGGCCGACGTCGCGGCCGTTCCAGGCGTAGCGATATTGGGTGTAGAGGACAAAGACGGCGGGGAGAGATTGCTGGGCGAGGTAGAAGAGAGTCATGACGGTGGCGAGGCCGAAGAGCTGCCGATGGGAACGAAGGAGCGTGAGGGAGCCGAGCGGATTGGCCATGTGCCAGGCGGATTTGGAGCGGCGCTCCTTCGGAAGAGATTCCGGGAGAACGAAGAAGCCGTACAAGGCGTTGGCTAAGCTGAGGCAGGCGGCGGCCCAAAAGGGGAAGCGGAGATTGATGTTGCCGAGGAATCCGCCGACCGCGGGGCCGATGATGAAGCCCATGCCGAAGGATGCGGCCAGATAGCCGAATTGTTTGGCGCGTTTTTCGGGAGGAGTGACGTCGGTGACATAGGCGAAGGCGCTGGAGATGTTGGAGGCGGTGATGCCGGAGATGATGCGGCCGACGAGGAGCCATTTGAGGGAAGGCGCCAGGGCCATGAAGATGTAGTCGAGCCCGAGGCCGAAACACGAAATGAGAATGACCGGGCGGCGGCCGAAGCGGTCGGACCACGCGCCAAGAATGGGGGAAAAAATAAACTGCATGAGCGCCCAGGCGAAGCCGAAATAGCCGGTGATGGCGGCGGCGCGGGCGATGTTGCCGCCCTCGAACTGGATGATAAGGTTGGGGAGAACGGGGGCGATGATACCGAAAGCGAGAAAATCAAAGAGCACGGTGACGAGGATGAAGACGAAGGCGGCGCGGCTGGCTTGAGGCTGCGGAGTTGAGGGCGCGGCGGAGGACAAGTTAGCTCCTAGGGAATGGGAGATTGTAGCGGGGAACTTGAGAAGGGGACAGAGGATTCCATATTCGCGCGCCAGCAAGATGCTGGCGCTACGCGGGGACGCGCTGAAGCCCGCCCCTGCAACAGCCCGAGCCTGTACACCTAGACCTCGAGGATTACGGGAAGGATTAGGGGGCGCTTGGAGGTTTGTTTGTTGATGTAGCGCTTCAGGTCTACGCGGATTTTTTCTTTGATTACGGACCAGTCGGATTTTTCTTCGGCGTTGGATTGTTCGACGGTCTTCAGGACTACTTCGCGGGCGCCGGCGAGGAATTCGGTGCCGTTGTCGCTGAACATGCCGCGTGTGACGATTTCGGGTTGCGATTCCATGCGACCGGTGTGTTTGTCGATCGCGATGATGGGAACGACAACGCCGTCTTCGGAGAGATGCTTGCGATCGCGGATGACGACTTCCTCGATTTCCTCTAGAGAGCCGGAGTCGACACAGACGCGGCCGGCGGTTACGGGATCGCGGCGGTAGGCGCCGTCTTCGGTGAATTCCAGGGTGTGGCCGTCTTCGAGAACCAGGATTTCACCGGAGACGCAGCCGAGTTGATAAGCGAGCGCGGCGTGGCGGAAGAGATGGCGGTATTCGCCGTGAACGGGAATGAAATATTTCGGCTTCACGAGTTGCAAGATAAGTTTTTGTTCTTCCTGGCTGGCGTGACCGGAGACGTGAATGGTGCCGGCGGAATTGTCGTAATAAACGAGGGCGCGGCGGCGGAACATGTGGTCGAGCATGCGGAAGATGGCTTTTTCGTTTCCGGGAATGATGCGGGCGGAAAGGATAACGGAGTCGTTTTCGTCGACGGAGACGAAGCGATGGTTATCGACCGCGATGCGCGAGAGCGAAGACATGGGCTCGGCCTGGCTGCCGCTGGCGAGGATGACCAGGCGCTTGGGGTCGAAGCCGCGAATGTCCGGCGGGCGGACGACCATGCCGTCGGGGATGCGGAGATATTCGAGGGAGTGGGCAATTTCGACGTTGTCGACCATGCTGCGGCCGACGAAAGCGACTTTGCGGCCGACGCGGGCAGCGATGTCGATGACCTGCTGGATGCGGTGGATTGACGAGGCGAAACAAGAAAGGATGACGCGGCGCGGGGCAGAGCGGCAAAGTTCTTCGATGCGCGGGACGACGTTGCGCTCGGAACCGGTAAAGCCGGGGCGCTCGACGTTGGTGGAGTCGGAGAAAAGGGCAAGGACGCCTTCATGTCCGTAGCGGGCGAAGGCGTGGAGATCGAAAGGAGCGCCGCCGACGGGGGTTTGGTCAATCTTGAAGTCGCCGGTGTGAATGATGACGCCGAGAGGAGTACGGACCGCGAGTGCGACGCAATCGATGGTGCTGTGGGTTACGGGAATGAATTCGATTTCGAAGGGGCCGATTTCGACGAGGCGGCCGCCGGGGATGACTTCGCGGAGCGTAGTGGATTGGAGCAGGCAAGCTTCATCGAGGCGTTTTTTTACGAGCGCTAGGGTGAAGCGCGTTCCGTAGACCGGGACGTTGAGGTCGCGAAGGATGTAGGGGAGCGCGCCGATGTGATCTTCATGGCCGTGGGTGAGAACGATGGCGCGGACATGGGCGCGGTTTTGTTTCAGGTAGGTGATGTCGGGGATGACCAGGTCGACGCCGAGGAGTTCGGACTCGGGGAACATCATGCCGGCGTCGATGACGAGGATGTCGTCGCCGAGCCGCAGGGCCATCATGTTCATGCCGAATTCGCCGAGGCCGCCTAGCGGGATGGCGGTGAGGGATTGCGCAGGCTTGCTCAAGTAAAAGATATCTCCAATGTGTAATAGGGAATCGTATCACAGGGAGAGAGGGGAAGTTGACAGTCGACAGTCGAGAGGAAGGGAAGGAAGAAATGAAGATATCGCAGAGACGCTGAGGAGCGCGGAGGCAACGCGGTCTCGGCAGGCAGGCTTCGCTCGGGTGACACTCATGGAGACGCGCATGTCCCGGTGGGGAATTGGTCGCTGTCGGCGGCTTGGTAAAAGCGGCCCTTCGAGGCTCAGGGTAAACAGACCACCGCACTCCACAAAATTCTTAGCCGCCGGAACTGAAGAGGTGGGCGATGGCGACGATTATGACGGCACCGACCGTTGCCGCTGCCAGGCTATATAGGAAGCTGCTGGAGTAGCCCACAATGCCGAGCTTCGTGAAAATCCACCCGCCGAGCACGCCGCCGATGAGTCCAAGAACAATGTCGGTGATGCAGCCGAAGCCACGGCCGCGGGAGATTTTCCCGGCGAGCCAGCCAGCGAGCAGGCCGAGTATCAGCCAGCCTATCAGCGAGCGCGTCTCGAGTGGACCTATGTGTCCTGGGATTTGCAGCAGCGTTGCGAGCATGAAGTCTCCTTGGAAGGGAAGGGAGATCGATTTGGGTACGGGCATTCTAGCGCAAGTGGGGAATAAAGGTGAGTGAACTTCACGCGCCGGCGGGTTGCTGTTGGGTCATGCAATGCAGCGTGCCCAGGCCGAGGACCAGATCGCGGCAGGCGATGCCGACGACTTCGCGGCCGGGGAATAGGCCGGCGAGGGTGTTGAGAGCCACGCGATCGTTGGGATCGTTAAACGTGGGGACCATGACGAGTTTGTTGGCGATGTAGAAATTGGCGTAGCTGGCGGGGAGCCGCTGATTGTCAAAATAAATGGGCGCGGGCATGGGAAGAGTTTCGATGCGGAAGGGGCGGCTGTTGAGGTCTTTCATGGACTTCAGGAGGGCGAGGTTCTCCTGAAGGGGGACGTAGTTGGCGTCGTGGGGATCCTGCTCGACGACGGTGACGATGGTGGTGGGACTGACGAAGCGGGCGAGATCGTCGACATGGCCGTGCGTGTCGTCACCGGCGATGCCATTTTTCAGCCACAGAACCTGGGTAACGCCGAGATAGCTGCGGAAGACGTGGGCGTAGTCTTCGCGGGTGAATCCGTGATTGCGCTGCTGGCGCTTGCTGAGCAAGCACTCTTCGGTGGTGAGCAGGGAGCCGCGGCCGTTGACGTCGATGCTGCCGCCTTCGAGGACGACGCGGCGACCCTTGTAGGAGGGCTGCCAGACGAGGCGCTTTAGTTTCTTGTTTACGTTGGTGACCGCGATGGCATCTTTGTTGTGATTGCTGTATTTGGCCCAGCCGTTGAAGAACCAATGGGTGTAGGCGACTTCGCCGGCGCTGCTTCTGACGCAGATGGGGCCGGAGTCGCGCATCCAGCCGCGGTCGGTGGGGACGCGGAAGAAATCGACGGCGGCGAGATGCACGCCGGATTTTTTCAGGATTTCGCGCACGTGCGATTCGGCGGCACGGTTTTGGACGAGCAGGTAGACGCGCTCGACGCGCGCGAGATGGCGAACGATTTCGGCGTAGGCCCAGGGGATGGCGGGAAATTTTCCGGGCCAGTCGGCTTGTTCGTGGGGCCAGCCGAGCCAGGTGGCTTCGTGGTGCTCCCACTCAGCAGGCATCCAGAGACCACGTTCGAAAGGAGTGGAGGCGCTCGCGGGTGTGGGCATGCGGATTATTCGCCCAGCCAGCGATTCAAGATGGGGCCGTAGGCGTCGATGCGGCGGTCGCGGAGGAATGGCCAGTTGCGGCGAGTGTCTTCGCTCTTTGCGGGATCGCATTCGACGACGAGGATATCTTCTTTGTCGTTGGAAGCTTCGGAGACAAGTTGGCCGAAGGGGTCGGCGACAAAGGAGTTGCCCCAGAATTCGAGGCCGGGATCGCCGTTAGCGCCCGTGCCTTCAAAGCCGACGCGGTTGACGACAGCGACATAGACGCCGTTGGCGATGGCATGCGCGCGCTGGATGGTTTTCCAGGCATCGAGCTGCGCGGCACCGAACTCCGCCTTTTCGTGGGGATGCCACCCGATGCTGGTGGGATAAAAAATTACTTGCGCGCCGCTGAGCGCGGTGACTCGCGAACCTTCCGGATACCACTGATCCCAGCAGATTTGCACGCCGATTTTGCCGTATTGCGTTTGGAAATTGGGGAAGCCGAGATCGCCGGGAGTGAAATAGAATTTTTCGTAGTAAAGCGGGTCGTCGGGGATATGCATCTTGCGATAGAGCCCGCGCAGAGAACCGTCCGCGTCGAAGATCGCCGCCGTATTGTGA
>CATPAM010000444.1 GCA_955651735.1 Candidatus Acidiferrales bacterium
CTACAACGCCGGGCAAAAGCTTCTCTTCTGGGGATTTTTTATCTGTGGATTGCTCCTGCTCCTGAGCGGGGTAATTCTGTGGTTTCCCGAGTCGATTCCCTGGAGCTTGCGGTATCTGCGCTATTTTGCCGTGCTGGTGCATGCGTCTTCGGCTTTGCTCACCATCGGCCTCTTCATGATTCACATTTACATGAGCGTGTTTGCGGAGCGTGGGGCTTTCGGTTCTGTGATTCGCGGAGACGTTTCCCAGGAATTCGCCAAGCGTTACCACCCCAAGTGGTATGAAGAAGTGGTTGGATCGGCTACCCGCCGGAAATGAAA
This sequence comes from Candidatus Acidiferrales bacterium, assembly GCA_955651735.1. Taxonomy (GTDB): domain Bacteria; phylum Acidobacteriota; class Terriglobia; order Acidiferrales; family UBA7541; genus Acidiferrum. Next base: position 322 of record CATPAM010000444.1, read on the forward strand.
CCCGCACAAGTTGGAGGCACCGAGTACGACGCGCGCATCCGGCGCGCGGAGCACTTGGCGTCGCCACATCCGTTTGCCGCCGAAGTCTTGCGCTTCTATTCGCGAGTCGCGGAATTCCAGAAAAGCCTCTACGCGGAATTCAAGAAAGACTTTGGCCTGCAGTTGGCCGGACGCATGCCCGGCTCTCTGCGCATCGGTTTGCCCGCTATCGAGCCGAAGCGGTTGGTCTCTCACTTTACTTCCCTTCTTCGCGTGATTGAACAAGCTGGGCCTTCAGCGCTGGCTGCCGCGGCCCGCGAAATTTCCAGGCTCGATGCAGTTTCAAAGCTTTCCTTGCTGGAGTCCTATTGGGACGTTGGCGGAATCAACGACCAACTGATAGGCGCGTTTGCGCAGTTCATTCCGCGGGCATTCGACCAGCCGCTGGCGGAACTGATCGCCGCTTTTACCCCGGTCGGCCCGGTGATTAGCACGCAGCACCGCTGCCCGCTTTGCGGCGGGCAGCCCTTCCTGGGCGTTCTCCGGCCGGAAGGCGATGGCGGCAAGCGGCGCATGATGTGCTCGTTCTGTCTGCAGGAGTGGGATTTCCGCAGAATTTATTGCCCGGCATGCGGCGAAGAGGACGAAAAGAAATTGCCGGTGTATGTGGCCGAACAGTTCCCGCACATTCGCGTGGAGGCCTGTGAGACCTGCAAGGTCTACATGCGCACGATTGACTTGACCAAGGACGGCAACGCTGTGCCCGTGGTGGATGATCTGGCGGCCATCCCCCTTTCGCTCTGGGCTCACGAGCGCGGCTACACGCGCCTGCAACCGAATCTGCTGGGAACTTAGCGCGCGCTGAGGCTCACTTTTGCGGCTGCGAAGGATTTGACCGCGAAAGCGCCTGCGTAGCGGAGCGCGCCGCCGCAAAGCTCGCCACCTTTAGGTGTAAATCGCTGTCGACATATGCGGTGATCTCCGCATCTTTCGCCAGTGTCACATCCTTGCCGCGCAGTAAGGGAATGGTCCTCCCGGACTTCTGGTCTGCGCTCTGCTCTATTCCAAAGGAGCGCAAGATGATCTTTTCGTTATTTGCCAGCACCACGGAACTGACCGACACGTTCAACTTGCCGGCTTTGCCCATCCGCTTCTTCGGTTCCGCTTCCGTGACCGCGCCGAAACCCGGCGCGCCTTTCGCAATCACCGTGATGCCGCCAACAATCACGTCCTGGTTGACTTCGAAATTCACCTCGTCCCCGACATGCGCGGTTGCGGAGGATAGTTCGCGTCCTAGCTTCAGGTGTACGGGCGTTTGCCGCGCCAGAATAATTTCCGGTGGTGGAGCGGGAGCTGCGGAAGCGCCGCCGCGAGCCGATGAGTTGTTTTGCGCAGCAGACGCCTGCTGCTTTTGCTTGCCGCGCGCGGCAGCTGACTTCGCGGCGGGCGCGGTTTTCACGAACAGGAGGGAATTTGCCGCGACGAAGCCGTCCTCGCCTTTATCAGTCATGACATGGACGAAATTATCCGAGCGGTCAAGAACCTGCACCTGTTGACCGCACTTGAGTGTCGCGCGGATCTCCAGCGTGGCTATCGAGCTGTACAGATCGACGTAGCCGTCTTGTTTGCTGCAAGCGATTTGGCCAAGCTTTTGCGCATGACTGACCGCCGGCATCAGAAGCAAGGCAAAAACTGTGAGCATTTTGACGCTTTTCTTCATTTCTTCACCTGCCCACCGAAACTACGGGTACCCTCTATCCCACCGTAAAGATCGGTTGACGGCAATGGCCCGCTGGTACGCGGTGTATATAAAGAGGTACGTACTACGTACCTGACTTTCCTGGAGTGCGACGCTATTTCGTGATCTCGTTCTTGAACACCGCGCCATCGTGCATCACAAAGCGCACGTGTTCCAGAATGCCGATATCCTTCAGCGGATCGCCGCTCACCGCCACAATGTCTGCGAACGCGCCGGGGGCCACCACGCCAATCTCGCCCATCATGTCCAGCATCTCTGCGGCCCGCGAAGTTGCGGCCTGAATCGCATCCATGGGCGCCATGCCGAGCCCGACCATGCGCTGGAATTCCTGCGCGATCGGTTCCGTCCATGGCATTCCGCCGATGTCCGTGCCAAATACGATCTTGAGGTGCGCATTCAGGGCCTTCTTGAAACTTGCTTCGTGCACGGCGGCGCGCGCTCGATCGCGCCTTCCTCCAGGCGTGTCCGCGGGAGCCCAATCTCCGTAATACGGTGAAATCGTCGGGCAATACCAAGTTCCCTGCCGCTGCATCTGCGCGATTTGCGCGTCGGTAATTTCCAGGCCGTGCTCGATGGAATCGCATGCGCCATCCAGAGCGCGCTGCAATCCGATTCCGTTGTATGCGTGACAGGCAACTCTCTTGCCCCAGCCGTGTGTTTCATCTACAACGGCTTTCAGTTCTTCCAGAGTGAGCGTCGGCTGCGAAACCAAATTGCCTTGCTTGTCCACCCACGAGCGGTGCGTCATATAAACCTTGATCCAGTCCGCGCCATGCTCAAGTTGCTGTCGTGCGGCTTTGCGTGCCTCCACCGGACCATCGACAAGCTGCGCGCCCTTTGGCATGTCGAGTTCCGGCGCGTAGCCTTCCAGGTTGTATCCGCCGGTGGTGGAAATCGCGCGCGTCGCGCCAAAAATTCGCGGCCCGGGAATTGTGCCTTCTGCAATTGCCTGCTTGATTTCAATGTCTCCGTAGCCCGCGCCTTCGGTTTCCAAATCGCGAATGGTGGTGAACCCTTGCTCCAGCGCGCGCCGGCAGGCGAAGGTGGCGCGCGCGGCGCGGAGCGCAATGCCGGCTTTCAAAATATTGTCGTCGTATCCGCCCTTGGCTGGATCCTCTCCCCAAAGGAAAATATGGGTGTGCGAATCGATCAGGCCCGGCAGCACGGTCGCGGCGGAGAGATCGATTAGCACAGCTCCGGCGGGAATTTGCGCGGAGCCTTCTGTGACTTTTTCGATGCGATTTCCGCGAACCAAAATCAGTTGATTCTTTCGCGGCGAGCCGCTCGAACCGTCAATCAGAGAGCCGGCGCGAATCACCGTGACCTGCTCCGCAGAGGAAGCTGAAGATTGCGACCGAACTGTGGACGCAAGAAGCA
>CATPAM010000445.1 GCA_955651735.1 Candidatus Acidiferrales bacterium
CGGCTTGGTTGGTCAGGTGCCCGTCAAAATTTTCCGTGCAGTTGAACGGGTCGTGCGCTTCCGCGACGTAAAAGGCGAGCATAGCGGCGTCGAGCCTGGCTTCGTCCCAATGGCCGAGCTTCATGGCTTCGGTGAGCTTCTGGCTGTAGACGCCAATCTCCCAGGGAAGCAGGCCGGTGGAATCGATTTTGGACTTGCCATATTTGTTTACGGCAGCTTTATAGCTGCGAGGCAAAGCGTCAAAAGGGAAGCGTCCGTACTTGTCCATGCGGATGAAGTGGTTATGCCGATCGGGGGGATTTTTCGCTTCGGCGTCGAGAGGATCGGTAACGTGCTGCACTAGAAAGGAACGATTGTTCTCGAAGTACGCGCGCAGGTCGGCAGGCAGCGTCTCGATGGCTTGATTGACCACAACCCTTTGGCCGTTGCCACCCCAAGCGCCAGCGCCGGTTGGAAGCAACGCGAGACTCATTGTGATTGCGAGGCTAGCGTTGAGGCACCTTCGGAGTGGATTGAGGAACATGCGCCCCATTTCAAAATGCTCTAAGCCGGATTGGCGGCGCGCAGCGTGCTGCGCCTCCGTCCATAGTTGTAGTAAATCACGAGTCCGATTGCCAGCCACACGAAGAATCGGATCCAGTTCGTGATCGGAAGCCCCGCCATCAGAAGCAGGCAAGTAACGATCGTGACGATGGGGGCGAGCGGGCCACCGGGAGCGCGGAAGGCTCGCGGACGCTCGGGCTCGCGATAACGAAGGATCAACACGCCCGCTGCAACAAGCGCGAAGGCGAAAAGCGTGCCGATGTTGGAAAGATCGGCGAGGGTCCCGATGTCAAGAAGGCCGGCAGGAATGCCGACCACAAAGCCGGCCATCCACGTGGAAAAGTCCGGTGTGCAGAATCGCGGGTGCACGCGGCTAAAGATGCGGGGCAGCAAGCCGTCGCGTGACATGGCGAACCATACGCGCGCTTGGCCAAGCTGGAAGACGAGCAGCGAAGAAATCATGCCCATGAGGGCGCCGATCAAGACGACGAGGCGAACGCCGGTGAAATGAAGTTTCTTGAGCGTATTGACGACGGGAGCGGCATCGTCCAGCAGCGTCTGCCATGGCACGAGTCCCGTCAAAACGACAACTACGCCAACATAGAGAATCGTACAGACAACCAGGGTGGCAATGATGCCGATAGGAACGTCGCGCTGCGGATTCTTGCATTCCTCGGCGGCCGTGGAAACGGAATCGAAGCCGATGTAAGTGAAAAAAACGATGGAGCCACCGGTGAGAATTCCCGGCCACCCGTTGGGAGCGAACGGATGCCAGTTGGCAGGGTGAATGAAGCGCGCTGCGAAGGTGATGAAGACGAGGATGGCAACAATTTTCATCAGGACCATTATATTGTTGGTTTCCGCGGACTCGCGGATTCCCCGGACCAGGATCACGGTCAACAACATGACGATGATGAACGCTGGCCAATTGAAGCCCAGGTGCCAGCCCGAGGGATAAAGCATGTTTCCTTGGAGGTCCGAGAGGCCTCCCGGTAGATAGGCGGGAGTAATCCAGCGTAGGCTCGGGTGGATGCCGAACCAATCCAGCAAACCAACAATGTGCGCCGAGAACCCTACGCTGACCGCCATATTGCTGACCGCGTACTCGAGAATGAGGTCCCAGCCTATGATCCAGGCGATGAGCTCGCCCATGGTGGCATACGTGTAGGTGTACGCACTGCCGGCAATCGGGATCATCGCAGCCAGTTCGGCGTAGCAGACCGATGCGAAGCCACACACGATCGCCACCAGGACGAAGGACAGTGCGATGGATGGTCCAGCTCCGGGACGTCCGAAGGAAGCGGAATGGTAAATCAAATATTCCAACAGGGGGGCGTTAAGAATGGATTTTACTTGGAGTTTTTGACCGGCGATCGCTGTGCCAACGATGGTGAAAATTCCCGAGCCGATCACCGCCCCGATTCCAAGAGACGTGAGGCTCAGCCAGCCCAACGACTTCTTTAATCGAACTTCGGCGTTCTCGGAATCCGACAACAACTGGTCGATGCCCTTGCAGCGGAAGAGGGGTGATGCCACTCGTACTCTCCGATCGCATCCGCGTGAGCTAAGGCCGGCGTGCCGGATACGCTGTGCTAGATAGGACCGCGAGCCTCAATGTACCTTGAGAGGCGCAACGGCGCAACACCGGCTGCCTCGCGCTACATCTGTTCCAGTTGGGCGTAGCGCTCGACGAATTTTTTTGTGCCTCGCCCGGGAAAACTGACGGAAAGGCGGCGGTTCTCATCGTCGCCTTCGACGCCCACAATAGTGCCTACGCCGAAATTCGGATGGCGAACCTTCTGGCCCAGCAGCGGGTTCGCGTCAGCGCCGCGTCTTGCGGGAGGCCGAGCGTAGGGGCTCGATCCGGTGGACCGGCGCGGCCCGGACGGCGGAACAGACTGGCTTCGCGCGCGGCGGAGGAATTCCTCGGGTGAGTACGAATATTCCGGATCGGGCTCATAGCGCCGCGTTTGCCCAAACTCAGCCATGGAGCCGCGCACTGTCTCCACCAGCTCGCTTGGAATTTCGGCAAGGAATCGCGACGGCAGGGAAGCCCGGAGTTGTTGCTCATTGCCGAAGATGCGGCGATACACCGCGCGCGTGAGCGTGAGTGATTTGCGCGCGCGCGTCATTCCGACGTACACCAGCCGGCGTTCTTCCTCAATGCCTTTTTCTTCGTTCAGCGAGCGACTGTGAGGGGAGATTCCTTCTTCCATGCCCGTCAAAAACACATGGTCGAACTCAAGGCCCTTGGTGCTGTGCAAAGTGATCAACGTGACGCCAGGTTTGCCTTCAAAGGAATCCGCATCGCTGACCAGGGCGGCGGCGTCCAAGAAATCGGTAAACGATTCTCCGTTTTCTAGGCCTTCGGCGACGGCGCGAACAAGTTCCTCGAGATTTTCGATCCGGGCGACGTCGTCGGGTGTATTGCGGTCGCGCAACATATCCATGTATCCGGTTTCGTCAAGAACGGCGCGCAAAAAATCAGGAGCACCACTTGTCGCAAGCGCTTGCTGCAGCTTGGCGATGAGTTCTTGGAACGAACGAAGGGGCGCTACCGCACGGCCACCCGCCTCTCCGGAAACGAATTTCTCGATGGCCGACCACAAGCTGGAACCGTCGGCCCGTGCTGCGGCTTGCAGAGCATCCACCGTGGTTTTGCCGATGCCCCGTGGCGGTAGGTTCAATACGCGCAGCACCGAGATGTCATCTTCGGGATGCATAGCCAGGCGAACATAAGCCAGTACGTCCTTCACTTCCGCGCGATTGTAAAAGCTAAAACCGCCTACGAGCTTGTAGCGCAGCCCCCGGCGGCGGAACACTTCTTCAAACGCGCGCGATTGAAAATTTGTGCGGTATTCCACGGCGCAGGTCTGCGAGGAGTCTTCATTGAGGATGCGCTCGAGCTCACCGGCGACAAATTCCGCCTCTCTGTGCGCGTCCCGGCCCTCGAAATACTTCAAGCTCGATCCCGAGCCATTGTGCGCGCTCAGCGACTTTCCCAGTCGTTCGGGATTGTTGGCCACCACCGCGCCGGCGGCGTCTAGGATTTGTTGCGTCGAGCGGTAGTTGCGCTGGAGCTCGATGACCCGGGCGGAAGGGAAGTCCCGCGAAAAACTCATCAGGATGGAAACATCCGCGCCACGCCAGCGGTAGATGGATTGGTCTTCATCGCCGACCACGCAAACGTTTTGCTTCGGGCCGGTGAGGAGTCGCAGCAGTTCGTACTGGACGCGGTTGGTGTCCTGGTACTCGTCCACGTGAATGTATTGGAAA
>CATPAM010000446.1 GCA_955651735.1 Candidatus Acidiferrales bacterium
AGCAGCAGACCGGTCGCGCCCCCGGCGAGCGCCAGCAGAATACTTTCCGTCAGCAACTGCCTGAGCAGCCTCTTGCGCCCCGCGCCCAACGCCGCTCGAACCGCCATCTCCCTCTGCCGCGCAGCGCCTCGCGCCAGCATGACGCTGGCTACGTTGCTACACGCTATCAAGAGGACCAGCGTCACGACGCCTAGCATGATTAACAAACCAGTTCGCGCAGGGCCCAGGAAAGCGTCCGTGAGCGGCACCACGTTGGCGCCCACGCCTTTGTCTGATCTTGGAAATTGCGCCGCTAGGCTGCGCGTGATCACGTCCATTTCCGCTTGCGCCGCGGACATCGAAACCTTGGGCCGCAAACGGCCAAGCACCATTAGAAAACCATGATTCCGGTTGGCATCGCGAACCATCGGCATGTAGATCTGTTCCGAACGTCCGGGATGGATTTCAAAACCCGGCGGCATCACGCCGATGATGGTGAACGCCTCTTCATTGATTCGGACGATTTGGCCCAAGGCGTCTGCGCGCTGGGCGAAATGCTGCTTCCAGAAAAGGTCGCTCAAAAGCACCACCCGGTGAGCACCGGGTTGTTGCTCATTGGAACTGAATGCTCGCCCGAGTTGTGGGTGCACGCCAAGGGTATCAAAGAATGCGGCGGAAGCTTGCACCGCGGGAACGCGTTCGGCCTGCTTCTCCGTGGTGAGAATCGCGCCTCTGGTTGTAAAGGCGGCTACGCTCTCGAAGCTTTTGCTCTGCGCCTTCCAATCCTCAAAGTCCGGATACGACGCCACGTCGTGCATCTCGCCGTTGGTTGCGTTGGTTGCCCAAATCAACACCAACCGATCGGCGTGCGGAAAGGAAAGCGAGCGCAGAAGCACCGCGCGCACCACGCTGAAAATGGCGGTATTCGCGCCGATTCCCAGCGCCAGCGTCAGCACAACCACCGCTGTGAAGCCGGGGGACTGCACCAGAGTGCGCACGCTGTAGCGAACGTCTTGGACGAGGGTATCCAGAAAAGGCAGGCCGCGCCGCGCCCGATACGCTTCTTTCGTTTGCTCGAGTCCCCCGAACTCGCGACGCGCCGCGTGACGCGCTTCCTTCAGGCCCATGCCCCGCCGTATATTTTCTTCGGTGAGGAATTGCAGATGAGAACCCACCTCGGCATCCAGATTTTCGTCGCTCCGCCGTTTACGGAAAAAGCCGAGCAGGCGCGAGCCGGCCACGCGCAGGCGGCTCATCTCACGCTCCTTCCGCGCCCAGCAGGCGCGCGATCACTCCGGCCATGCGCTCCCAGCTTTCCGCTTCGGCGGCGAGTTGTTTCCGGCCGGAGCGCGTCAGCGAGTAATACTTCGCTTTGCGATTGTTGTCCGAGACGCCCCACTTCGAGGTGATCCAGCCGCGCTGCTCCAGCCGCAGCAGCGCCGGATACAGCGTGCCTTGATTCAGCTTCAGCAAGTCCTCGGACACTTGCTGGACGCGTTGCGCAATGCCGTAGCCGTGCAGCGGCCCGAGGGCGTCGAGCGTCTTCAAAACGATCAGGTCCAGCGTTCCCTGGAGAACCTCGCCTCGCGGAGGGGTCATTAAGCGGCTCCTTTAGATAAGCAACAGGAGGCTAGCCGACTTCCTGTTGAGCGTCAACAGGACGCTTGCCTCTTATAGACGGCGCGGCTCGGAAAAGGTTTCCGCGAAAGTTTGACCCGCCAGCCGCGCCGGCCCTAGCATGTCGGGGCCAACGTCACTTCTTACATTGCAAAGGGGGAACTATGTGTCGAGCGTCTCGGAGTGTGGCGGTCTGTGCCGCACTGGCTGTTTTTGCCTGCACGTTCGCCAGCGGCAGCTCGGCACAAGGGCTGGCCAGCGCCGACCTTTCCCGATTCCGATCGGTCGGCAGCGTGGCGTTATCTCCCGACGCACATCGCGTCGCCTATACCGTCGTGATGCGCGATCGGCCGGGGCGGCCTTACGGTCAACTCTGGCTCATGGATCTTGCAACGCAGAAATCCTCGCGAGTAGGCGGGGCAAAAGATTCCGGCGGCGGTCCCCTATGGTCGCCCGACAATAAGTGGCTGGCGTTTGACGGCAATCAGGGCGGCAAGAGTGGACTCTTTGTCGCGCGCCCGGATGGTTCGGAGATTACCTTCCTCGCGTCGACCAGCAGCACCAACGGTCCGCTCCCCGGCACGGGGAAAGAGATGACTTGGTCGCCAGACGGCAAGCAGATCTCGTTCATTTCTTCAACGCCGGGAGCGGAAGCGGCACAAGCCTCCGGCGATCCCAGTGTCATTACGCGTTATCTCTACAAGCCCGACGCTGGAGAAGGGACCACGCGTTTCAACGACAACCAGCGCCTGCATATTTTTGTCGTAGACATAGCTTCAAAGCAGGCGCGCCAGCTCACCCAGGGCGAGACGGATGAGCACTCCATCGACTGGTCGCCGGACGGCAAGGAAATTTTGTTTGTCTCGAATCGCGAGCCAAATCAAGACGAATTCTTCAACTACGATGTGTTCACGCTGCGTGTCGCCGACGGCAGCGTTCGCCGGCTCACCGCCACCGAATACAACGAGTACGAACCGCTCTGGGCGCCCGATGGCAAGCACATCGTTTATCGCGGGACCCGCCGCGGCCTCACCGACCGCGAGACCACTATGGAAGACACGCACGTCTGGGTGATGAACGCCGACGGCAGCGACCGCCGCGAAGTCGGCTCGGTGATCGACGATCGCCAGGGCGCGCCGCAATGGGCGCCGGACAGCAACTCCCTTTATTTCACCGTGCAGGAGCGCGGCAGCATCCATCTGGTGCGCTTGCCGCTCGCCAGCGGCAAACCAGAATACCTCGTGAACGATATCGGCGTGGTCGGTGGGTGGTCCGTTGGAAAAGACGGCGCGCTCGCGTACAGCTTCACTTCACCGCGCGACATGTCCGAACTCTATCTCAAGAACGGCGCTGGAGGTCCCCGCAAACTCACCGACCTAAACGCCGAAATCTTGAAAGGAACGCAGCTCGGCGAAGTCGAATCCTTTACCTTCGTCAGCAACGACAACAAATTCGAGGTTGAAGCCTTTCTCACCAAGCCACTGGGCATGACCGCCACGTCCAAGCATCCGCTCATCGTGAACATTCACGGCGGCCCACACGGCCAGAACGGCCCAGCTTTCAACTTCAAGAATCAAGTCTATGCTGCGCGCGGCTGGGCAACGCTCAACGTTAATTTCCGAGGCTCCACGGGCTACGGACAAGAATTTGCCGATGCCGTCTTCGGCGACCAGAACGGCAACGAAGGCCAGGATGTTTTGTACGGCGTGAGCGCCGCGGTGCGCCGTTATCTGTGGATCGACCGCGAGCGCATGGGCATCGAAGGTGTGAGCTACGGCGGCCAGCTCACCGACTGGCTGATCACGCAGACCAACGAATTTAAAGCCGCCGTGCCGATTGCCGGGATCTCCAACCTCATCAGCTACAACTATATGACCTACTACAATCAGTACGAAGAGATGGAGTTCGGGCAATTCCTGCACCAGGGTAACTTGATGGATTTCGCGTGGGAACGCTCGGCGCTAAAGCACGTCGCGGCGGCGCATACGCCCACCATGCTCATGCACGGCGAAAACGACAATGATGTGCCTATCGCTGAAGCCGAACAATTTTTCATCGCGCTGAAAGATGTTGGCACGGAGACGATTTTTGTCCGCTATCCCCGCGAAGGCCACGGCCTCAGCGAGACCGGCCACGTCATCGATTCCATCGACCGCTGCATCGCCTGGTACGAGAAGCATTTCCCCAAGCCCGGCGCCGAAGGCATAACCAACGTCCAGCCGTAATCGGTGGGCGCAAAATAAAAAAGCCCCGGACACGCCGGGGCCTTTCACCAAACAGCAACCAAACTCTTTTTAGGCCTTCGTTTCTGTTCCCGCAGCAGCGGCTGCCGCGGCCGGCGCTTCCTCGCGCCCTGCGCGCTTGATACGCGCGGCCTTGCCGCGAAGTTCGCGCAAGTAGTAGAGCCGCGCGCGCCGCACCTTGCCCTTGCCCACAACCTCAATGGAGCTAATCGATGGCGAATGCAGCGGAAAAATGCGCTCGATGCCCACGCCGAAGCTCACGCGGCGCACCGTAAACGTCGCGCCCGAAGCCCGGCCCTTCTTGGAAATCACCACGCCCTCGAATGCCTGCAGCCGCTCTTTCTCTTTTTCGCCGTCGCCTTCCTTCAGGCGCACGTTCACACGCACCGTGTCGCCGGGGCGGAAATCAGGGAGGTCTTTGCGCAGTTGCGCTTCATGTAGTTTTGCAATCACCGGATTCATGTTCGTATTCCCTGCAGACCCACTCGGGCGGGGCCAGCACACCAAAGGCAAGCTTCAATTATAAGCAAATTGTCGCGATTTTCCTAGCGGAAATGATTCTCCCGGCAGTGGGCTCCGTTAGATACAACGGTCTTCGGCGCTAATTCGTTGCGGTCCGACGCCGCGCCAGGACCATTCCACCAGCGGCTCCGCCAACAACCTTCAATGCGTGGGCGACCAGGTATTGCCACGGCTCCGGTTGCGCGCGGGTGAGAGCGACGTACATGAGTGTGCCTACGACGCCGATGAGCACGCCGTGCAGGACGAATTTCGAGGTAATCCTCCGTCCGAGCCACACGGTGACAGCGAACGTGGCAATGAGCGCCGCTGGCGGCACGACGTAGACCAGCACTCGCCCTGCGCCGCTCAGGAATAGCGGGATCGCGATAGCGAAGAGGACGAGTTCCATC
>CATPAM010000447.1 GCA_955651735.1 Candidatus Acidiferrales bacterium
ATGGCGCAGCTTGGTGTGCGGTCGCTCGGAGAACTGCGCGGATGGTACGACCGGTTGGGAACGCGGTCAGGAATGGACGCGTTCTTGGTGGTCCCGATTTCGGCGACGGGACGGGTGGCAGCGCAGCAGGTTCCGACAGATCACTCTATTGCATTGGAGGATTCCCTGCACTTCAGCGGTGCGATCGTGCCGCAAGGCGAGCCGCAGCCGATTCACAATTCGGATCGCAGCGTGGGGACTGGCCTTAGCGGGGAATTAATGCGGAGGCGGGCGCAGAATGGCTGCCTCGACCAGGAGTTTACTCAAGCATTCACCGGGTCGGCGGGGCAGAGTTTCGGAGCGTTCCTGGCGGACGGCGTGACGTTGAAACTGTCCGGCGAAGCGAACGATTACGTTGGCAAAGGGCTGTCTGGCGGAACGATTGCGATTTCCGCGGGCTCGGCGGCTTCGCGGCGCGGCGATGTGCTTGCGGGAAACACCGTCCTTTACGGCGCGACTTCCGGGCAACTGTACATTGCTGGTCGAGCGGGGGAGCGCTTTGGAGTTCGGAACAGCGGTGCGCTGGCGGTTGTGGAAGGCGTCGGACAGCATGGCTGCGAATACATGACCGGCGGAGTGGTTCTGGTGCTTGGGCCGCTCGGATTGAATTTTGGATCCGGGATGACGGGCGGACTGGCGTACGTTTTGCGGGCAGACGCCGAGGATGTTCTGCACCGCGAATTCGTAGCGCTCGCAGACGTTGAACCGGACGAGCAATTGTGGCTGCGACGCGTGCTGGAAGCGCATCAGCATTTCACGTCCAGCCCCCGGGCCTCGCGTTTGTTGTCGAGGAGAGGCGCGCTGCCGCTTGTTCGCGTGCAGCCCGCGCATTTCCAGGGCACGATCGCGGACACGTGGAAGCCGGTCCTGGAGCGATTGCGGCATTTACCACAGGGCGAGCCCCTACTCGTTGCGCCGGAGCTTCCGGCAATTTCACAGGCGGCACTGCACGCCTAGAAAGAGAATTACGACCGCGCACGACGCACCGATTCCGCTATAATCCACGTCGAGCGATTCACTTATGGATTTCGACCAACTTGCTACATTTGTCTACGTTGCCAAGCTGAAGAGTTTTTCGCGGGCGGGGCAAAAAGTGTTTCGCTCGCAATCCGCCGTGAGCGCGCAGATACGGCAGTTGGAGCAGGCCTATCACGCGCGGCTGTTGGACCGCTCGGCGAAATCCGTGGAGTTGACGCCGGCCGGGGAGGTGCTGTTCGAGTACGCACAGAAGTTGCTGCGGCTGCGGGATGAGTCTGTCCAGGTGGTTGCCGATCGCGGCAACGTCGTGCAGGGGCCGGTGGTCTTCGGGGCCAACGAGGCCACCTGCTTATATCTGCTGCCGGATATTTTCGCGGAGTTCCAGCGGCGGTTTCCGTTGGTGCATATCAGCATCTACCGGAATTTCAGTCACAAAATTTTGCAGCGCGTGGAAGATGGCTCGATCGACGTTGGCATCGTGACGCTGCCAACGAAATCGCCGAACCTGAAGGTGCACCACATTCATCGCGACCGGTTGCGGTTCATGGTCAGCACGCGTAATCCGCTTGCGCAGCGGTCGAAGTTGACCCTCGAGGAAGTGGCTTCGCAGCCGCTGATTTTCCCGCGCACCGGTTTCACGCGCCAGGTGCTCGACAAATTGTTCAGGCCCTATCGCTCGCGGATTCACGTCACGATGGAGCTGCCCAGCATCGGGATGATCAAGCGCTTTGTGGGAGCGGACGCGGGCGTTTCGTTCATTAGTGAAAGTTTTGCGCGCGACCAAGTGAAAGCCGGCGAAGTGAAGCTGCTCACGGTGGAAGGCGTGGATTTGTATCGCGAGCTGGGGCTAGTGTACCGGCGAGATCGCAGCCTGCCGCGGGCTGCGCAGGCGCTCATCGCCCTGATTCGCGAGTATCGCAAATCGCCGGAACACTCGGCGGCCGGGGCCGACTAGAAGCGCGCATTCAACTTCTGAAGATTTCATTTCTCGAATTCACTTTTTCGCTTCGGGAAGGTCGAAGCTGAGGCTGGCAATCGCTTTCGCGATCACATTTTCCTGGATTTGGATTAGATCGCTGTCCGCGTAGGTCATGCCGAGGACAGTGAAAATGTCGCCGCCGCGGCTGATCACTGCGAGCGTGCCGGACCAGTCATGCTCATCGGCTTTGCCGCGATAGTGAAATTCCACGGCTGGCGATCCGCCGACCACTGTCTTGCGTTGCGAAATACGCTGATAATTTTCGTAGACCTCATGCAGCCGGTTTTCGACTGTTACTGCCGCGGTGTCCAGCGGCTCCTTCGTTTTCTCGCGGCCCACCACCATCAGCGATGATTCGTTTGACGTACCCATCGCGACAATCGCGTTGGGCAGGGCATTGCGCGCGTCGTCGATCAGTTGCCAGCTCGGCGCTTTGTACATGCGGAATCCGTGCGTGTAGTTCGTGTAGAGATTTCCCTGCACGTCTTCGCGGATGGCGGGAACCTCCGGCTCTTTCGGCGGGGCAGGCTGCGCGGCCGCGGGGGGAAGAGCCACGGTGGCGGCGGAACCTCTTAATGTCGGCGCCACCGGCTCGCCTGTTGGCGCGCTTGCGGGAACCTCTGGCCTGACCGCGCGGCCGGTGATTTTTCCCGCCGTCTTGTCGGTCTTGTCCCGCTTCGCGGCGCTGGGGATGATTGCCTTGGTGCTGGCGTTGCTGGCAGACGGCGCTGCATCTGTCGCGGAAGATACGACGGTTTCGGCCTTCGGCGGTGGATTTGGTGCGCTCTTGGGCGGTTCTGCGCCAATCTTTGCCGCAGGCTGGATTTCGGGACTCGCCGGAGCGCTGGGTACTATCGAAGCAATCTTATCCTTCTCTACCAACACA
>CATPAM010000448.1 GCA_955651735.1 Candidatus Acidiferrales bacterium
CCCCTCCGCATCACATCTCTTGTGGACGTGGATCTAAAGGAGGCGAATCCCATGGAACGGCGATACCCGGAAGTGGTCGGCGTGCGCCGCACCGGCTGGGCCGCTCTGGACCGCGATCCGCAGGAGGACACCGTCGAGTATGTCTGTCCCCACTGCGGCAAACGGGGACAGAAGAATGCCCGCCGCGAGCGAACGCAATATCATTTTACCGACGGCTTTTTGCAGGATTTGCAGGGCGAAGTCACCAACTGCCGCGCGTGCGGCCAATCCCTGCGCGTAGTGCCCATTGTCATGCTGCACGATCAGGACGAAACCCGTCGCTTCGAGGCCGTCTTCTCCGACGAGCTGCCAGCCGACCTGCACAAATCCGCCGCCTGACGCCGCTTTTGTAGAGGCTGGGTTTCAACCCGGCTAGCGAGTACGCGAGCGCTCCGCAAGGATTTGCAGGGCCGGGCCCATTTATACAAAAGGAGGACTCGGCCTCCGCAGCACTGTCCGGAGAGGGAATTAGTCCCGGTCGCGGTCGCGGTCCCAATCGCGATCGCGGCGGTTGTAGCGCTCGCGGTCATAATCGCGATAATAGCGGTCACGGTCGACATCGTAACGGTAGTAATTGCCGCGCTCGTCGCGATAGTAGCCGTCCCGGTCCCGGTAATAGCCGGGATAGCGTCTGCACGCTTCGTAGGCTTCATGACGTTCATGGCGCCAATGATCGGCCTGGCGGCTGTAGTAGCCGTGGTCCTCGATAGCTTCGCCCAGTTCATGGTCGGCATGGGCGATGCGACGCTGGCAATTATCGGCCTTGGCGCTGGGTGCACCGGCAAAAAGAAAGAATCCACCGAGCGCCGCAGTAGCGAGCACGGCCTGGCCAAACAGTGCCCTGCTAGACAGCTTTTTGCCAAATAGCGATGACAGCAAATGCTCACGCAAAGGCATAGAACGTCCTCCCGAGGGCGCTGCCCTGTGCTGGTTGGGGTTTGTGCGTCCTTGCAACTGAAACCCAATCGCAGAAAAAATGTCGCGCCACGACAAGCAACGAAGCCGGAAGAAGTGAAATAGAAGTAGAAATAAAGGACGAATACAAATAGGCGCAGCGGGTTGCGCTGCACCTGACAGCTTCCGAGATCTACCTTCGTTCGATGGCGGATTTACCGCGGCATCTCGAATTTAGCGCGACGGACGATCGCGATCGTACTTATCGTGGTCGCGGTCATCCCAATCGTGCTCGGAGCGCCAACGATGCTCGTGTTCATCCCACCAGCGATGAGCGCGGCTCCAGCAATATTCGCGCGCTTCGTGCAATTCGTGCCGAGCCTTATCGGCTTGTTTGCTTTCGCGCCCATGACGCTCGATCGCTTCATGAAGATGATGATCCGCCCTGCCGATGCGGCGTTGGCAATCGTCGTCATCGGCGCGCAAACGCGGCGCACCGGTGAGGAGTAGGAATCCCGCCAGTGCGGCGCCGGCCAGCATTATTTTCCCGGCTGCAATAATTCTCAAGTGAAGTTTGGCTCGCATCCGGTTCTCTCCTCCATTTTGAGATGGGGCGTAGAGCAGGGTTGAGAAATCTTAGCAGGTGCAAGGAAAGGAGACATACTAGAAATTCCCTAATTGCGAGCGGGGAAAGCCTGTAGATGGATACCCGCTGTTTGGCCGCTCGATCCGGCGGCGCACGGTGCGTTAACTTACAGGCGGGATCGTAAGAGCACAGGCTTGAAGCCTGTGCCACGTTAAAGGTCGGAGTCAAGCTGCATGTGGTATTTCTCGAGACCCTCGCGGATGCGGCCGAAAGCCTCGTCCACCGTGTCGGCGAACTGCAGCATTTTGTACTCATCTCGATTGATCATGCCCCAGCGCTCCATCGCGCGGAAGTTCAACACTTCATCCCAGTATTTTCGTCCGTAAATAATGATCAGATTGTTGCGCGGCAGCTTTCCGGTTTGCAGCAGCGTGAGAATTTCCCACAGTTCGTCCATGGTGCCGAAGCCGCCGGGGAAAACGATGAGCGCTTTGGCGATTTGCGCGAACCAAAGTTTGCGCATGAAGAAGTAGTGGAAATTGAGGCTCAGCTCGGGACTGATGTAGGCGTTGGCGAATTGCTCGTGGGGCAGCTCGATGGATAAGCCAATGGATTTTCCGCCGGCCTCGGAGGCGCCGCGATTGGCCGCTTCCATGATGCCGGGGCCGCCGCCGGAGCAAATCACAAAGCGGCGCGGACGCGGGCCGAGGGTAAGCGCCCAGGTGGTGATGCGGTGGGAAAGCTCGCGAGCTTCTTCGTAGTAACGCGACATTTCCAGGGCGCTTTTTGCGTCGCGGATGGCTTCGCGGTGCTTGGCGCGCTGCGCGGCAGGCAGCTTTGACGCGGGCGTTTTTTTCAGACGGGTAAGGCGACCCTGCGCGGTTTCGTGGGACTCGATGCGCGCGGAGCCGAACATCACGATGGTGTCGCCGATGCCTTCGTTCTTGAGCTGCACCAGCGGATGCAAGTATTCGGCCAAAATGCGGATGGGCCGCGCGGCGGTGCTATCCAAGAATTTCGGATCCTGGTGCGGAGCTTTGGGTGCGTGCTGGGGCTTGAGCTTGCTGTGCCCTGGGGACATGAGATTTCTCCAAAAGAGCGAGCCTCCATTCTAGGAATTGCTGGCAGAGACGGCAACGTCTGGGGGCGGAGTTGCGTCGAATTGGATACACTGGGCACGGAGGCCCGCTATGAGGAAACCGCCACTGTTGGCCACGTCGCTCGCGGTTTTAGCGGGCGCATTCGTTGTTTTCACACAACGGGTTTCCGCGCAAGCGCCCACCGGGCCGATAACGCCGCAGCCGGGCGCACCGGTTCAGCAAGCTCCTGCCCAAAGCAAAATCGTGACGCGCGTGTCGCTGGTGAATACTCCCGTGACGGTAAAGGACGCGAGCGGGCACATGGTCCATTCGCTGGACATGAAGGATTTTCAGGTCACGGACAATGGAGTCCCGCAGCAGATTACGCACTTCGACCTGGGAGGCGACCCGCTTTCCGTGGTGTTTCTCGTGGAGACGAGCTCGAGGATTGCGCCGTTGATGCCGCAGATTAACAAGGCGGGGATCGTGCTGGCGGAGACAGTGATGGGTCCGAACGGCGAAGCGGCAGTGGTGGGATTTAACGATTCGGTGGACAAGCTGCAGGACTTCACGACAAACCAGGATGCGATCGAGAAGATCTTTACGAAATTGAACTCGGTGACGAGCGGTTCGAAACTGTTTGACGCGATGGCCATAGGCGTGGAGATGCTGAGCGGGCGGCCACTGCCGACGGCGGATACGCCCGGGCGGCGGCGAATCATGCTGATCTTGTCCGAGGCTACGGACGCGGGCAGCGAGACGAAGTTGGGGGCCGTGTTGCGGCAGGCGCAGCTTTCGAACGTGACGATTTACTCCGTAGGGTTATCGACCACACTGGCGGAACTGAAAGCTCCGCCGAAAGATACGACGCCGCAGGTCACGCCACCAGGAACGTTTGGGCGCCCGCCGTTCCCGGGGTCGGTGCAGACGCCGGGTTCGGAAGGCGCACTTTACGGAAGCGGGGACTTGATGGCGGTGGCGGTGTGGGCGGTGCAGCACATCAAGAACAAAATTACGGATCACGCGCTAGAGTTGGCGGCCACGGCGACGGGCGGAGAGCACATCGCCACGTTCAAGAATCATTCCATAGAGAATGCGATTGATGAAATTGGCGGCGAGCTGCACTCGCAGTATTCGCTGAGCTACACGCCGCGCGGGACCAGCGATACGGGCTATCACGAGATCAAAGTGAAGGTGGACAAGGAAGGATTGAAGGTGCGGGCGCGGCCGGGGTATTACCTTGCGGAGCCGGAGAGCTGATCGTGGGGGACCATTGTTTCCGGATACCCCGTTTGATCGGCCGCAAGGTAGAGCTTTTAACTGCGATTTTCGCTTTCCTCTGATTTTCCTAAGTCATGCAAAATCAATAGGCTGCAAACGAAAAAGGATTCAATTCCCATAGCCGTTAGACCGGGTCCAGCCATTAGCCCGCATCCCCCGCAACCGCCAGCGGCCACCTTCAAACGTCACAATCGCCAAAAGTTCCGAGGCGGACCACATCTCCGCTGAGCGAACTTACCAGCCAGTCGCACCCATTCGGTTGATTAGAGCAGCGCTACCGAAAGGAGGCGTCCAAAACCTTCATGGGTTCGGATCACATGCCGTATTGCCGAGGTGCCCGGTGATCCACGGCGTCAAGTCGATGAGCGATCGTCTTCAATCGATAATTGCTTGATAAGCCAGTGCGTTCACCTGCCGGTCGAGACTCAAATCCCCTGACGGATGCAGTTGCGCCATAAAAATCACGATCATCTGTTCTTTCGAAGATGCTGGTCGATTATTTCCCGCCACCGCGCTCGGTGATCGCATTGAAGACATCGGCGCTGCTGGCACCGCGTGCCGTCCCTGAGTAATCCGATATGAGAATATGTCAGGCGTGAAGCAGGCACGCCCAGGGGTGGCATCGTCTTTCGCTACCGGGAGGAAAGAACATGAAACCACGCATGCTGAGAACTATCGGTATTTTTGGACTTCTTCTGTGGCTCATTTCGGCGCTTGCCTTCGGACAATCGACACTGTCCATCCCGGGCCTTCCAGGCACGCTCAATTGGCAGAACACTCCCCGCACCTGGAACATAAACGGCAAAAACGTGCTCACCATCTCCTCGAACGCGAAGGCGGATTGGTTCGTCGATCCATTTGACGGCACCGTGGCTAAGAGCGCCCCGATCCTGCTATTCACCCCAGGTTCCGATTATGTTCTCAGCGCCCGAGTGACAGTAACGTTCGCCACCAAGTGGGACGCCGGGGCGCTGATGGTGTTGGGCGACGATCACCACTGGGCCAAACTCTCCTTTGAGCTCTCGGCGGACAGCAAGCCCACACTCGTCACGGTGGTTACGCGAGGGTTTTCTGACGACTGCAATTCCATGCACCTCCCGGGAGATTCGGTTTATCTACGTATCGCGAAGAGCGGCAACACATACGTCTTCTATTTCTCAACGGACGGACAAAGTTGGGAAATCCTTCGCACCTTTAGCCTAGATACGGAACTTCCCGTACGCGTGGGCTTCGAGTCGCAGTCCCCCGCGGGGCCTGGCGCCGTTGCGAAGTTCTCGGTCATCACATACGATCCTCGTCGCATCGAAAACATTTACAAATAGCAGCGATCGGAGCAGCGTCGGGCCAACTCCTGCAAGTTCTGTGAGCCGCTCGGCAAGAAGGGCCGGACGATCAGGAGCGGAGTGCGGGGATTATCGGGCGCTAGCCTAGCGCGAAGCGTCTCGACCCGCGGGTTGCCAAAGCTCAATGGGATTGCCCTCCGGGTCGTGCAGGCGGGCAAAGCGGCCGTTCGGGTACGGCTGCGGGTCGACGTCGACCACGATACCCGCTGTGCGTAGCTGAGCGATCATCATGTCGAGGTCGCGGACGCGAAAGTTGACCATCCACACCTGCTTGGAATCCCCGAAGTAATCGCTCCCCTCGGGGAATGGGCTAAACACCGTCGGACCCGCCTCCTGCCGCCAGGGCAATCCCTCGTAGCTTGACGGCGTTAGCGTGACCCCAAGGTGTTCTTCATACCAGCGAGCGAGCGCCGCTGGGTCTTTGGCGCGGAAGAACAATCCGCCAATGCCGGTCACTTTTTCCATGCCCGTTGCTACTCCTGGAGCCTGATGCGTTTCAACACCTGAGTGTGACCATCATGGCCTCCTCCATTCGCTCTTTTGGTGGGCGTGTGTTACGCGCAGGTGCTAGTCTGGCGTCGTGGCAACGAAAAACGGCGACGTACAGACAGCTTGGAAGTATCACGAGGGGACGAAGCATTCGTACTGGAGTGTTCGGAGCAGCTCTCACTTTTTGGACTGGGCGAATCGGCCGCTGCCTTTCAAGATTTATCCGACGATTGAGACGATTGCGTTGCCGCGGGACGTACCGCAAACGGGAGTGGCTGCGCTGGCGGCGATTTCAGCGGACGTGCGTGCGGCGAGTGGCGATTCCGCCCCTAAACTTCAGGACTTGGCGCGCATCCTCTTTTTCTCGGCAGGAATTACCAAGCAGCGCAACTATCCGGGCGGAGAAATTTACTTTCGCGCTGCTGCGTGCACCGGAGCTCTCTACGAGATCGAGCTGTACGTGGTGACTGGCGAGCTCGAAGGACTGAATGCCGGGGTGTATCACTTTAATCCGGCGGACATGTCGCTGGGGCTGCTGCGCAAGGGTGATTTTAGCGGGAATTTGGCGCAGGCGACGGCGCTGGAGCCAGCGGTGGCTCGCGCGCCTGCGACGATTGTCTGCACCGGAACGTATTGGCGAAACGCGTGGAAGTACGCGGCGCGCACGTATCGCCATTTTGGTTGGGATGGCGGCACGTTGTTGGCGAATATGCTGGCGGTTGCCGCGGCTTCTGGGCTGCCAGCGGAGATTGTGCTGGGATTTGTGGACGCGGAAGTGAACCGGCTGCTTGATCTCGATACGCAGCGTGAGGTTGCGTTGGGCCTGGTGCCGATTGGGCACGCGTCGCAAGGCTCGCTGCCAGCACCGAGAGAGGCGCCGGCGCTCGGCCTGGAGACGATCCCGATTTCGAAACGCGAGATGGAATTTCCCGCCATGCTGGAGATGCACGACGCTTCTTCGCTTGCATCCGAAGAGGAGGCTGGGGAGTGGCGCGGGAAGCGGCCGGTCTTCCCGCCTTGCGTTTCGCCAGGCGAGGAAGTTCGCCTGCAGCCACTCTCGGAAGGAGAACAACCTGGCGACACGATCGAGGAAGTAATCCTGCGCCGGGGATCGACGCGAACGTTTGATGCGGCGGCGTCGATCACGCTGGCGCAACTTTCGACGATTCTCGACCGCGCGACGCGAGGGCTTCCGGCTGACTTTCTTGAGCCCGGCGCACAGCTCAACGACGTTTACCTGATCGTGCATGCGGTGCAAGGGCTTGCGCCGGGCGCTTACTTGTTCCGTCGTGAGGGGAAGGTGCTGGAGCTGTTGAGGCCCGGGAAGTTCCGCGCGGAGGCTGGGCGCCTTGGACTGGAGCAGCAGTTGCCGGCGGACGCCTGCGTGGACGTCTTTTTTCTGTCCGATTTGAAGCCAATCCTAGATGGATACGGGAACCGCGGCTATCGGGCGGTGCAACTGGAGGCCGGGGCGATGGGGGGCAAGATGTATTTGGCTGCGTACGCCCAGCACCTAGGTGCTAGCGGGCTGACTTTTTTCGACGACGAAGTGGTTCAATTCTTTTCGCCGCGCGCAGAAGGCCAGAGTGCAATTTTTTTGCTAGCGATTGGCAAGGCGCTGAAACGCAAAGCACGATAAGAGAAAGTCCTCAGGCCCAAAAGACGGGCGAGCTAACGGGCTTTGCGGGCGCGGTTCCGTGATAATGCCGCATGTTTTGCATGAGCATCCCTAGGCGAGCTGCTGCCAGAAGGTGGCGTCGCGCGCGGCAAGGGCGTCTTTGCGAGCGTCCCAGCGAAGGAAATGTGGGGTCTTGGTGTGAAGGCGATGGTGTTCGCGGGTGGCCCAGACTTCGTGGAGCAGGAAGGCGCCGGGGATGTCGAGGGCGCGGTGCAGGTCGTAGGTAAGGCAGCCGTCTTCGCGGCGCGTGGGGGCGATGAGCGCGCGGAGTTCGGCTTCGAGGAGGCCTTCCTGGCCTTCCTTGGCGCGGAGAATGACGACGAGGGTTACGGCGTCTTTGGGGAGCTTGGCGGTCGCGCCGGGCCGCGCCTTGCGTCTCGTTGCGGGCTTCTTTGCTTTGCGCTTCGCCATGGTGGCGGGGATTGTACTCCACTGGGGCGAAAAGAAAAGGCCGGTCGAACTGGGCGGCAAGACTGCCCGGCGTCAAAGCGGTGGCGAGCCACCGCACTCCAAAACGCGAGATCTAGCCGGGCCGGGGCGCACTACTTTTCGGCGAGCTTGCGCCCGGCGTCGAGG
Organism: Candidatus Acidiferrales bacterium; assembly: GCA_955651735.1. GTDB lineage: Bacteria > Acidobacteriota > Terriglobia > Acidiferrales > UBA7541 > Acidiferrum. The sequence goes on from CATPAM010000448.1 coordinate 7,966, forward strand.
CTGTCGAAGTTGAGGATCGTGTTCAGAACCAGGGAGTAGGTGCCGCGTGTTTCGCCGCGGTAGACGGGGTTGATGGAGAAAAGAATGACGTGGCCGCGCCTGGTGGGGACGTCGAGGACGGCGGGATGCTGAGCGATTTCGTCACCGCCTTCGACTAGGCCGGAGACGAGCAGATCTTTGTTGTCGGCGTAACGCAGGATGACGCGGGCCCGATTAGCCGCCGGGATGACGCGAATTCCGTTGCGCTTTTGCTCGTCGCTCACCGGAGGATATTCCCAAAGCTCCGCGGTGGGCTCTTCGGGAGCCTCGGTTCCGGGTCGGCCCACGGTGAAGTCGGGATCGTCGGCGGTGCCACGGCCGGTGGGGCGGGACGTACTGTGGCCGCCGAGTCGACGGAAGCCGCGGCCGCCCGCGATGCTGCTGAGAGAAAGAATGGGGCCGTTGTCGCAGTAGGCGGAGAGTTTTTCGTCGTAGCCGTAGGCGATGGGGCTTGCGGCGTCGACAAGGCGAGTACCTACGACCGAGCCAACGATATTCATTTTCTGCGAGGTGCCGACGGTGACGCTGTCCGCCAAGCCGATGGCAAGAGCGAAGCGCGAGGTGTCCGTGGCGGTGAGCAGCACGCCGCCTTTGGCCACGAAGGATTGCAGATGCGCGACACCTTCCCAGCCGAGGCCGGGGCGCATGTCGTCGGTGGAATCATTTTTGCCGACGAGGTTGGGCGTCTCCGGCGTGTTTTTCCAGGGCAGAGGATTGCCCCAGGCTGTGGCGGTGCCGTTGATGATTGCCGTGGATGAAGAGTTGAAACCGACGGGCGGAAAAAGGATTACGTCGTAGTTGGCGTTGAGGTCCTCGTGCTTGGCGATGGTTTGCGTGCTGATGTAGTCGTAAGGGATTTTGAGGTTGTCGAGCGCGAGACGCCACCAGCCTTCGGTCTGCGTGCTGAGCCAGGTGTGCACGAAGGCCACGCGAGCGGCGCGTACGGGATGCGTTTTCACGCCGGGTGCTGCGCTCAGAGCGACGGCGTGCAGGCCTGTCTCATGGGTGGCGCGGTCGAAATCCACGCGTGCGACGCCGCGGACGATGAGCGAACCGCGATTGAATTTTTTCCCGCTGGATTCGAACGGTTCTTCGGCAGCTTCCATGGAAGCGTCGCGCAACTTGTAGCGAAGCGTGGCGAGCGTCGGCTCGGCATTGTTGTTGATGGCGAAAACGGTGCCTTCGCCTTGCACCCCACCCGCGGGCTTCACTTCGTTGACGCGCTCCGTGGCGGACTCGAACACCTTAGGGTCGGTCACGCGAAAGACTTTGACGTTGAAGAGTTCACCGAAGGTCCAGCCGGTGTCGTCGTAGGGAGTTTTTTGCGGATCGTCGGGGCTCCAATATTGATGGTCGAGCAGAGCATCGGCGATGCGAGAGTAGGGCTGGTCCATGCGGATGATGAAGCTGCCAGCGTGAAATTCGCGCGAGGCGGGCTCGGCGTCTTTCTCTTTTTCCTTAGCCTCTTTGGCGTCTTCCTTCTTGGAAGATTTTTTGGACTTTTTCGCAGGCAAAGCCACGGTGAAGGAAGATGTTGCGCGAGAGATTTCTACGTGCTGTTTTTGCAGGACCTGCAGCAATTCGGTCTGCAGCTCGAGGCGTGGATCGTCGGCCGGCAAAACATAAGCCGCGGGGCCTTCCTCGGTGGGCTTGCTGATGGAGCGTTTTGACTTCAGGTAGAAGTTTTTCAGGAAGAGGCGCTTGTTTTCGCTGAAGAAATGCAGCGAGGTGAGCAGGCCGGTCTGCTCGTAGTTATTGTTGTCGCGCTGGGACCACAGCGTTTTTGGGAACGGCGGGTTTTGGCGCCACCAGGTGCGCGAATAATCCACAGGATCGAGCGTGCGCTCTTCGGTATCGGCGCCGCCGTTGCCGAAAGTTTCATACAGACGGCTGATGCCGTTGTGCATGGCGGCGATGAACATCAGGTAGCCGGGGGACCAGGTGTCGAACACGCCGTGCGTGAAGACGCCGGGCATGCCGAACTTGGTCATGTCGGCGACGTTGCGCCAGCCGATCATTTCCCATTCGTCGGTGAGGATGGGATCAACCCAGGCGTTGAAGGGGCCATCGCCGGCGGTGTTGTCGTAGAGGTAGGGGACGGATTCGTGGAGATCGTGAAGGACTTGGGCTTTCCAGCCGACGTAGGTGTTGAGGACATTTTCGGTGAGCTTGAGGGTGACACCCAGGGCATCGCGATTGTTGTCGTGGGCGACATACTTGCCCCAATAAATGAGCGGCGGGTAGAAATCCTTGGGATGCGCGAGATGCCAGCGGTAGAGATCGACCATGCGGTCGCGGCCGTCGACTTCTACGACCGGAGTAATAAGGGTGATGACACCGTCGCGGATTTCGCGGATGTAGGGGCTGTCGTCGACCGCGAGGCGGTAGGCGAGCTCCATGAGCGCGGTGGGCGCGCCGGTTTCGGGAGAGTGGATGGTGCCGGTGATGTAATAGACCGGCGTGGATTGCGCGACCAAGCGGTCAGCTTCGGCGTCGTCGAGCTTGATGGCGCGGGGATCGGCGAGCTTAGCGAGGCGCGCGCGATTTTCGTCAAGGTGCTTAAGATTTTCTTCGGAGGAGACGGCGACGGCGATCATCTCGCGGCCTTCTTCCGTGCTTCCGATGGAGAACACTTTGACGCGCGGAGTGGCCTTCTCG
>CATPAM010000449.1 GCA_955651735.1 Candidatus Acidiferrales bacterium
AACCTGAAATTCGAGACCATTCCTTATGTGCTGCAGTTAAACAAGCGCGATTTGCCTAATGCCATGGCGGTGCCGGAATTGACCAAGCAATTGCAGAAGAAAGGCGAGCCGGTCCTGGAGGCGGTGGCGGTGACCGGTCAAGGCGTGTTTGAAACGCTGCGCGAGGTAGCCAAGCTGGTGCTCGCGGAGCTGAAGAAAAGCGGCTAGCGGTTACGACCGGAGCAATCTCCCCCGAAACTTACGAGCCAATTTCGGCCGTTCATTATGAACGGTGAGGATGGCCGCGTTCGCAAGGGGGCTGGACACGATGCAATTCTAACGTTGCTATGCGAAGCCCGCCGCCGCAGCGGAATCGGACTCGTACGTTGGGATGGCTTCGACCAGGCGAGTAACGGTCAGAGCGTCGCGGACGCGTCCGGAGCCGCAAACGAGATGAACCGCGCCGCCCTCCCGCGCCAACTGAATGGAGATGCGCACCAGGGAGGAGATACCGGAGCTGTCGATCTGCGGAACGCCATTCAGATTGATGACTACCTTACGGCCGCCGCGCTGCACGATGGATTGCAGAGCTTCATTGAGCTGCTCGGCGGGTTCGCCGATGGTGAGGCGCCCGTGGACCTCCAGCAAATCAATGCCGTCTTGCTGCCGAACGGAAATCTCCATGGGTACGTGCTCGGTCATTAGCGATCTCTCTTGTTATGGAGCCAGCGCCGCAGCGCAAAACGGACCGGTTGGGATTATACGACTGCTGGCCGTCTTTGGATAATCGGTGTATCAAAAATTTGAATTGTGGGTATGAAAATTTATAACAGAGCGATAGGCAAGCGCCACGCGTATAATTCGGCGCGTCGGAGTGCCTAGTCCCCCGGAAAAGACCTGGTGAGCGAGTCTGCAGCGGCTGGTGTGGGCCGGCCGCTAAGCGGTTATCTCATACGCAGCGGAGCGGATACAGAATATGAAGCGCACAGTGTGGAAGTGTTGTTTGCTCTTTGCCATGGTCCACGCGGTGCCGCTGCACGCGCAGCAACCCTCCGCAGCACCCTCCTCGCAGAGGACACCTTACGCCACCCAAGCTCCCAATCTCACAAATGAAAAACTGGCGCAGTTGGATCAGCGCGTAACCGCGGCGCAATCCTCCGCAGACAATGCCTGGATGCTGGTCAGCGCGGCGCTGGTGCTGATGATGACGGGGCCAGGGCTGGCTCTTTTCTACGGCGGCCTGGTGCGGCGCAAGAATACACTCGCGATCATGATGCAAAGCTTCATGCTCATGGCCGTAATCACCGTCATGTGGGCACTGGTGGGCTACAGTCTGTGCTTTGGCGGCAACGGTCCGGTGATCGGCGGGTTTGAGCATGCCTTCCTGCGAGGCGTGGGCACGGAGCCGAACGCCGATTACGCGGGAACAATTCCGCAGATGACCTTCATGGTGTACCAGTTGATGTTCGCTATCATCACGCCAGCGCTGATCACCGGAGCGACGGCGGAGCGCATGAAGTTTAGCGGCACTGTGCTGTTTATGATCCTGTGGTTTTTGGTCGTTTATGCGCCGCTGGCCCACATGGTGTGGGGAAAAGGCGGTTTACTGAACGCGTCGCTGGGCGGACGATTTCCAACTTTGGATTTCGCGGGCGGCACGGTTGTGCACATCAGCTCCGGGGTATCAGCATTCGTGTGCGCGCTGTACCTGGGCAAGCGCACCGGATTCCCCAAGCAACCGATGCCGCCGCACAGCCTGGTGCTGAGCTTTATTGGCGCGTGCCTGTTGTGGGTGGGATGGTTCGGATTCAACGCCGGCAGCGCGCTGGCTTCGAGCCCACTGGCGACGAGCGCGTTCGTAGCTACGCATTTTGCGGCGGCGGCGGCGGCGTTGAGCTGGAGCGTTGCGGAGTGGATCAAGAACGGTCGAGCGAGCGCGCTCGGCGCGATCTCCGGTGCCGTGGCTGGGCTGGTGGCCATCACCCCGGCGGCTGGTTTTGTCGCGCCGATGCCGGCATTGATCATTGGTCTTGTCGCCGGCGCCTGCTGCTACTGGATGGTAACGCGCGTCAAAGCAATCTTCGGGTATGATGACGCGCTCGACGCTTTTGGCGTGCACGGCGCGGGTGGAACAATAGGGGCGCTGTTGACCGGTGTGTTTGCGACGCAAGTGATCAATCCGATTTTTGGCGCCGGGAAAGCGGTCGGCGGCAGCGACGGACACTGGGGACAAGTCGGCAACCAGCTTGTCGGCGTGCTGATCGCCTGGGGATTCGCACTGGTGGGAACCCTAGTGCTGCTAAAGGTCGTGGATTTAATTACCGGCCTGCGCGTGACGGAAGACCAGGAGATCGAAGGTTTGGATATTACGCAGCATGGCGAAGAGGCCTATAACCTGGAGTCGTGAACCCGGGCAGAATGAGAAGGTATTTGGGGCAGCGGGAGAGCAGAACTTTCCATGATGAAACTTGAAGCAATCATTCAGCCCTCGCGATTCGAATCGGTCAAGGACGCACTGCGCGAAGTGGGCATCGAAGGGATGACGGTCACCGAAGTGCGCGGGCACGGGCGGCAAAAGGGTCACACGGAGGTCTATCGCGGACGGGAATACACTGTAGACTTGTTGCCCAAGCTCAAGCTGGAGATGGTGCTGCCGGACAAGCTCGTGAATACCGTTGTGGACACGATTTTAAAGACGGCCAAGACAGGAAAGATTGGCGACGGTAAGATATTCCTATCGCGGGTTGAAGAAGCCATCCGGATCCGCAATGAGGAGCGCGGCGAGAGCGCGCTCTGAACGAAGTGACGACCGCAGCGCGCCCGGGTCTAAATCCGGAAAGCCAACCTGATCGAAACATGCAAGGATCCCTGACGCCTTTATCCGTACTCGGCCCGCAAGCCGATGACGAACGACAACGTATTCGCGAACAGTTTGAAGCGGGTGCGGGCGCCCGGGAGACGCTGCGCGCGCTGTGCGCGCTGGCCGACAACAACATCCGCCAGGTCTTTGGCGAAGTGCTGCGCGTGCACAACACGCCCGCTTCGGGATTGTGCCTGTTGGCCCTCGGCGGCTACGGCCGCAAAATGCTGTTTCCGTATTCCGACCTCGATATCCTTTTTCTTTTCGGCAGCGACAAGGCGGAGGACGAGTTCCGGCCGCTGATCGCGGACTTCGCGCGCACGCTGTGGGATCTGGGTTTTCGCGTGAGTTCGGCCGGGCGCACCGTGGAAGAATGCAAGCGCATTGAAGAGGACAACGCGGAATTTCATTTGGCGTTGTTGGACCGGCGGTTTCTGGCCGGCGATGCGGACCTTTTTGAAAAGCTGGACAAGCGCGTTCTGCCCGGTTCGGAAAAAACCGCGCGGCCGTTCTTGCTGACGCAGCTCCACAAACTGAGCGCGGAACGCCTCACGCGCTACGGCAACACGATTTTTCATCTGGAACCAAACGTCAAGGATGCGCCCGGCGGTCTGCGTGACTATCAGGCAGGGGTGTGGCTGCGCCAAATCGGCGGCGAAAAGCGAGAGCCGCTGAGCAGCAGTGCCGCGGAAGAGGAGCTGGCCTCCGGCGCCGTGGATTTTCTGAGCGCCATTCGCTGCTTCCTCCATTACAGCAACGCGCGCAACGACAATACGCTTACCTACGAGTTGCAGGCCGGTGCCGCGGAGCGCTCTCTCGGGGTTACGGACGGATTGCCGCGCGATGCGGCGGAGTGGATGCGGCTGTATTTTCGGCAGGCGCGCACCCTGAACCGCCAATTGTTGCGCTATCTCGAGCAGAAGGCGCCAACACCCCGAACTTTCCGGCAGCGGCTTTTCAACGCAGCACGTTCGGCAAAATCGGAACCGGGGAATGGGAAACCATTCGCAGTACGCGACGGGCGGTTCGAATTGCTCGACGCCAGGGAGATTTGCGACCGCCGTGTCCTGTTTTCACTCTTTACCGAAGCGGCGCGCGCGGGAGTTCCGCTGAGCCGCCGTGCCGAGCGCAGCATCGCTTACATCATGAAGCATCCGGAATTGCCGGTGAAGAATGCAGACCTGACCTGGGCCACGCTGCGCGAGATCCTTGGCGCCGATTACCCGGGTGTGGCGTTGCGGCCGCTGCAGCGCCTCGGATTGCTGGCGGAACTCCTCCCGGAGTTCGCGCGCATCGATTCGCTGGTGGTTCGCGATTTTTATCATCGCTACACGGTGGACGAGCACACGCTGCGCACCATCGAGCATTTGCAGGAATTGACCGATTCGACAGACGCGCGCGGCGTGCGTTTCAAGGAGCTGTGGAAGACCGCGGAGCGCCGCGATTTGCTGATCCTCGCGTTGTTGCTGCACGACGTCGGCAAGGGCATGGCCGTGGAAAACCATGTGACCGGCAGCCTCGAAGCGCTGGAGAGCGCCGCCGCGCGCCTTGTATTATCGCCGGACGAAACGGACGAGGTTCAATTTTTGATCGAGCACCATTTGGATATGTCCGCTACGGTGCAGCGGCGCGACATTTTCGATCCGGCCACAGTCTCGGCGTTTGCCGCGACTGTGGGAAATCAAGAGCGGCTACAAAGGCTTTGCCTGATGACCTATGCGGACATCCACGCGGTAAACCCCGAAGCGCTGACCCCGTGGAAAGCAGAGATGTTGTGGCAACTGTACGTAGCCACCTCCAATCACTTCAGCCGCACGCTGGACACCGATCGCTTGCACGCGCACGACGAAGTCTCGCTCCTGGAGCAGGTGCGCGCGCAAACGGGGGGCGCCCGCACGGAAGAAATTGAGCGCTTCCTCGAAGGATTTCCGCGGCGTTATTTGGCGGTGCACTCCGCGGCCGAGATTGCCGCGCATTTCGCGCTGTACGAAAAACTTGGCGCGCAGCCCGTTCAGACCGAGCTGCAGGTGCGCAGGCACGCATTTTCCTTTACGCTGCTGACCGCCGACCGTCCTGCCTTGTTCGCGACCATTTCCGGCGTTCTGGCCGGATGGGGAATGAACATTATCAAGGCCGATGCGTTTGCCAACGCCGCCGGAATCGTCCTTGATACGTTTCACTTCTCGGATTTGCACCGCACGCTTGAGCTAAATCCCACCGAGATCGAACGATTTCTCAAAAGTCTTAAAGATGTTGTGAATGGAAAGTCCCCACTCGAGCCGCTGTTGAGCGGCCGTGAAAGTGCGAGCCGGGCGCGGCTGCCAAAGGTGGCTATCGAGACGCGCATAGGTTTTGATGACGGTTCGTCCGAGCACAGCACGCTGTTGGAAATAGTCGCGCAAGACCGGCCGGGATTGCTTTATGACATCGGCTCGACGCTCGCGCGCCTGGGATGCAACATCGAAGTCGCGTTGATCGATACCGAAGGACAGAAAGCGATCGACGTGTTTTACCTGACGGAGCAAGCTAAGAAGCTAGGCACGGAAAAGCAAGATTTGTTGCGCGCTTCCTTGCAGCAGGCGCTGGCGTGATGCCAGCCACGGGTTCCCCCCACGCAAGTGATCTGTTGATCAGTGCCAGATGATGTCAACGTCTGGCTCCCACTCTAGGCCCATGTTGTCGTCGGTGATCAGGCGAGGATTGCCCATGCGAGCGCGCATGGAGTCGGAATTCTCCAGACCCATACGCAGAGGCGCTTGATGGACGGTTTGCGCCAGGGCCGCGTAGCGAGCGAGCGTGAGCTTGGTCTCCGGATTCGCGGGATCGAAAACCAAACGGCCGTTGATCTGATACAGACGCAAGTCGGCTAACCAACGCTCCGTCGCGACGCCCAGCGGGGCATCGCTGACCGCGAGAAAATTGAGAACCCGCAGACCATAGGGGAAAACGCTGAGCGCCGTGGCCACAGCTTCCACGGATTCCGTGGTGTTGAAGTAATAGGTGCCGCCAGGGTTCAAGTGCTGCCTAATGAGTTGGAAGAATTCCCTGGAAAGGAGATTGCTGGTGTGATCGCGCCAGTGAAATGTTGTGTTGGCTACGATGGCATCATAGCGGACGTCGGGATGCGCGATGAGCCAGCGGCGCCCGTCGTCGACGTAGATGCGGGCTCTTGGATTGATGAGCAGCGAGCTGACCACCGGGTAGCGCGGAATCAAATCCAGGTAGCCGGGGTTGATTTCGACGATATCCATGGATTCGAGTCGCGGATGGTTCACAAAAATTTGCGCCCAGGAACCGGACGACAGGCCGATCATGAGCATGCGCTTGGGGGCGGGATTGTAGGCGCTCAACACAAAGGCGCGCACCACCAGATTCAGGTCGTAATTGGGATCGATTCGGAAGTGACCGTCGTAAACGCCGCTGCCGAATACGGCGCCGTCCTGAGTCACGGCAATGACGCCGTTACGATTCTCCACGATCTGCGCGAAAGGGATATTTGCCTGGGGCTTCGCTCCAAAGGTCAGCCGTTCGTAAAAGAGAGTGTAAAGCCGCGGAGCCAAGCCTATGGAAACAAGGGCGGCGACGGCGAGTGCCGCGGCCCACGCAGGCGGCCAACTAAATTGCGCGTTGCTGAAAAAAAGAACCAGAATTCCTGTCAGGACCGCGGCGAAGGCGAGCAAGAGCGAAATCTGACGAAGCCCGAGATGCTGCATGAGCACAAAACCGATTCCGAGGCTGGCCAGAACAGAGCCGGCAATGTTGGAGCCGTAAATCAGACTGACACCACGCCCGGCATTTTCCTGTGACGGCACAGCAAGCTGGCAAAGCAGCGGAAGCGCCGAGCCCAGCAGGCCAGCGGTGACGAAAAATGCTGGGGCACTGGAAAGATAATTCATCTTGTGCGCCATCAAGGTGGCTACCAGCGGCGGCAAGAAGACGGATATACCACCGGCCAGAAGTATGACCACGCCGATGACGCGCACGACGGTGGACGGCTGCGCGTCCTGCGTAAGCCTTTCTGAAATATACGAGCCGGCTGCTACACCTGCAAGATAGGTGGCCAACAGTAAAGCGAATGCAGGGGCGCGATCCGACGAAGCCACAGAGAAGACGCGGAACCAGGCGATTTCAAACCCGAGGGCGATGAAGCCGGAAAGTCCAGCCAAGAGCATGGCGATACTCAGCCGGATCGGTGGCACGCCGGAAGCGGGTGATCGGAGGACATTAACTTCTTCCGCTGCGTCAGGCTGCTGCGTTCGCACATAGAGGTACGCGATCGAGCCAACCACGGCGTTCATACAGACCGCCAGGGAGACGGAGCCCGATTGGCCCAAGCTTCGCATCGAAAAACTGGCGCACAAGAAACAGGCCACCGCGGAGCCGAAGGTGTTGACGAAATACAGGCGCGAAACGGAAACGCCGACGCGCCCGGAACGCCTCACCAATTGCCCAACAAGCAACGGCAAAGTGGCGCCCATCAGCATTGTCGGCAACAACAGCAGAGAGAAGCTAAAGACAATCACCCAAGGGAGGTTGGCGCCTGCGGTGGAGGAAGCAGCCCAGTGAAAAATGCGCAGGGAAGCCAGTCCAAAGAGGGCGATACCGAGTTCGGCAATACCGAAAATCAGGACTCCGTACCGTGGGAAACGCGCGGAGAGCCGGCCTCCAACCAGGCTGCCGAGGCCCAAGCCAAGCATAAAAGCGCTGACGATGATCGCGACGGATTCGGCGTTCACTCCATAGATGGCGAAGAGCACTCGCTGCCAGACGATCTGATAGATCAGCGCGGGCATTCCGGAAAAGAAGAAAAGGACACTGATCAGCAGCGACCGTTTTCGTTCTTCTTTGTTGTCAAAGAAAAACGCGGAGGCAAGGAAGAGTCCAAGATCAAAAATCAGCAATGCCAGGACGGTGTAAGATAGCATGATCTTTCGAGGCTCGGTCGAACAACGCGCCGCTCGATAACCTAATTATCCGTTGCGGCCCGCGAGAAGAGCGGAAATTGACGCGCGGGGTTTCTCAAACGAGCAAATTACGACGGCGCGTCAAGCGCGGGGCAAAGCTCGCCAAGTCTTCCGACAGGAGCTTTTCGACTAGTTCTTCCACGCCGGCGCCATGCGAGCCGGCGGTCACCAGGTCGACGCGCTCCTTCAGAGCCGGTAACGCATTGGCCACCGCCACGCTGCATCCGCACATGGCGAGAAACGCGTCGTCGTTTTCCGCATCGCCCACGCCCACGGTGTTGTGGGGCGAGAACCGAAGTTCGTTCAACGCGATTTGCAGGCCGCTCGCCTTGTTTACGCCGGAAGGCAGGACCATCACTGCATCCTTGTTTAAAATAATCTGCAGTTCGAGCCCCATGTCACGAATCACTTCTAGAACCGTCGATGCAAAAGGGTGCCATGTGGCCACGATGCATTGGCCTACCGAGAGTGGCTGCACTCCGCGGCGTCGCAATTCGGCGACAAACTCCGGCGGCGGTGGGTTCGCAAGTAATTTGCTTTCCCGGTTGTCCGGCCGATACAGAACCGCGCCGTTCTCCGCAACGATTCGATCGAAGACCGCATACTCCGGAAAAACCTCCTGCAATTCGGTAAGCTGGCGTCCCGTTGCCAAAATCAATTTCCGCCCGGATGCGCTTACTCGCTTGAGAGCTTCCACGGTGCTGGGCGCACACCGCCCGTCGTGGGCGATAGTGCCGTCGTAATCGCAAATCAGACAGAAGTAGCGCATGCCTATTTTGTCGCGTAGATGCTTCGCCATGCGAACTAGCACGCGGGAAGGAAATATTCCCGCGCGGCGTACAATTCTTTGCGCGGCGATTATGGTTTTGCAGGCGCGGGAACGGGAGCCTGCGCGGGCGCCACCGGAGCTTTTTGCTTCTCGAAATTGACCTTGGGAACCTGCCGCGCGCCCTCGTCTGCCTTGAAGTATGCGTCATTCCTGCTAAAGCCGCTCATGCTCGCCACCAGGTTGTTTGGGAAAAGAGAAATATAGGTGTTGTAGTCTTGCAGCGTCTCATTGTAACGGCGCCGCTCCACTGCGATTCGGTTCTCTGTGCCCGCCAGTTCGTCTTGAAGGCGCAAAAAGTTCTCGTTGGATTTCAACTGCGGATAATTTTCAACCACCACCAACAAGCGCCCCAGGGCCGAATCGAGCCTTTGGTTAGCGGCGATTTTGTCTGCCGGAGTACTGGCGCTAAGCAAAGCGGAGCGCGCCTTAGCAATGTCACCAAAAACAGTTACCTCTTGCGCCGCAAAGCCTTTCACAGTTTCCACCAGGTTCGGTATCAGGTCCGCGCGCCGCTGCAGGACCACGTCCACCTGCGACCACGCCGAGTTTACCGCTTCGCGCTTTATCGCCATCTGGTTCCTGCGGCTTACAAACGAGCTGCCCAGCAGCAGGCCAATCACCAGCAGAATCGCCAGGATTGCGAGAGCTATTTTCATGACCCTTGCCTCCTTAACAGTTACGAACTGTTCTTGCCGGACCGCTGCCATTGGCGTTTCGGCAGATGATGGTCCAGCGCCGCAATCACTTTCTCAATCGCGGCCAAATAGCCATCATACACAGGCAGCACCGCATCTCGGTCCGGGCTCTTGGCCTCGCGCAGGCGCTGCACCGCTTGAAATGCAGGCGCACTCGCGCCCGTCAACTCGGCAACCCTTGCGAAAACCTCGCCCGGAGCGCTTGGCGGCTGCTCCAGGAAAGCAATCAACGAGTGCCGAAGGAGCGTAAGAGTGCTGGAGAACGATTTGGCCAGCACGGCCCCAAGCTCCTGCTGGTTTCCCGCCTCGCGCAGAAAGTGCTGCCGCAATTTCAGCAACAGTGTGCGCAGTTCGTGCTCCACCTGAACGCGATGCAAGTTCATCGGCACGGTGATGCCCGCGATGACGTCTTGGCCGTACAGCACGCGATGGCTCTGCTGCATGTCCAAGAGCTCGATGGCGAAAACGTCCGCGGACTGCCGCAGTTCGTCGACGGAAAAGAAAAGCGGCGCGGGTTGATGCTGCGCAGTGGTCCACCACCTCACAACTGGGGAGACGCGCGACAACTCCGCCGCGCGCAGCGAGCGCAAGATACACAGGGCGTTCAAATCCGAATGCGCGTCGCGAAAATCCCCGCGCGCCGCGGACCCGTACAAAATTATCGACTCGAGGTTGTCCCTCGCCGCTTCATGCAGCCGTTCGACGAGATTTTTCAACGCTTCATGTACATCGCCCATTGAGATCCTCAGACTCTACCAGCTTCCGGACGCCCCGCCCCCTCCGCTGCTGCCACCGCCGAAGCCGCCAAATCCTCCGCCGCCGGAATAGCCACCGGAGCTGCCGCCAAAGCCACCGCCTCGCCAACCGCCGCCCATCCCACCCAGCGTCGGTCCGATCCACCAGCCACCTCCGCCACCCCTTCGGCCGCTTGCGGCTCTTTGCCCGGCTCGCGCAATCGAGAAAATAACCCAGATGATGAAGAGTATTCCCCAAAGGCCAATCGGCGACGAATGACCCTGCTCCTTCCGCGCCGGCCGAGATGGGGGTTGGCCCGATAGCGTAACTCCGCGATCATCCGCAATATCTTTCGCCAGCATCCACGTCGCGGTCTCGATCGCCGCGCTGTAGCTTCCCTGGCGCAGCAGCGGCACCATCGCGCGGCCAGCGTCTCCGGCACGTGCATCGTTAATCACCGGCTCCAGGCCGTACCCAACTTCAACACGGTATTTGTGCTCGTCGGGAGCAACCAGGAGCAGCACGCCGCGGTTGACGCGCTTGCTTCCCACTCCGAGCTGCTTGTACAAATCCACCGCAAAATTCTCGACGCTTTCTCCCTCCAGCGAATGCACAGTAACCACGGCGATCTGCGCGCCGGTCTTTTCCTCGACTTCGCGGCAAAGCGCTTCCAGCCGCGCCTTCGTATCAGGCGTGATCACGCCCGCGAGGTCCGTGACATATCCGCTCGGATGTATGTTTTTCGGATCTTCAGCAAGCGCAGGAATCGCCGCCAAAAGGAAGAGGACGGAAAGAGAAGCTAGCGTAAAGGAGCGAAAGCGGTTCATCGGGAAATTCGCGGAATGTGTGCCTCGACTATAATGCTACGCAAGCGGACGTGGAAAGATAACAGCGTTCTGCCCCTACGCCTCATTCGATTGTAGCTTGCGCCGCGATTTCTTGCCCGGCTAGTAGTTCTCTCGCTTCGAGTGCGCCGCGTCTTGCTCGCCTTTGTAGGCTTTCCAGGACTGCGCGATCACGTAGGCATGAATCGCGTCGGCGTCCTGCACAGTCATCTTCGCATTGGGAAAAGCAAACTTCGGCGGAACGGCAAAGCCCGGCATGCCCTTATCCCAATGCGAGCCGCCCAGCACAATCGTGTACCAATCGCGGTGCACATCCGCTGGCATGTAGCGCAGGTCCGGAATCGCGCCGTCGAGCACCCATGCGCGGCTTCCGTCCGTACCCGGCGAGTGGCATCCATCGCACACAAATTTTTGGTACAGCACTCCGCCCTTGTGAATCGTTTCTTGACTGGCGGCCAATTTCGGCGGTTCCGGCACTGGCGGGATCACCACCGGCGGCGCCGTATAGGCCATAGTAGCGCCGAGCTTGAAGGCAAGCAGCCGCACAGGTCCGCGCGCTGATTCAGGAGTCACCATCGTGCGCGCCGGCGCAAACAGCCGCGATCCCGATCCCCAGCCCACCGGCGTGATCACGTACTGCTCACCCTTCAACGAAAACGTCACAGGAATGGACTCGATCGCCGAGCCCGTTTTGATCGACCACAGTTGCTTCCCGCTGTCCGCGGCGAACGCAGCAAACTCTCCCGTGCCTTGCCCCTGAAAAACCAGATTGCCCGCAGTCGAAAGCACTCCTCCGTTCGTCGCAATCGGCTCCTCCACCGACCAGCGCGCCGACTGGCTCACCGGATCCCACGCGATCAGCCTGCCCTCCAGGCCGACGCCGCTTTCTCCCGATTCCACTACCGCTTTTGCATCCGCGCGGCGGTCCGTCGTCGGAACGTAAACCAAGCTAGTCTGCGCGTTGTAGCTCATCGGCCACCAGTTGTGCACCGTCCACTGTCTGCCGCCGCCAGCCGACTTCGGAATCTCCACCGCGCGCCCGGTCTGCTAATCCACCGCGCTCGCCCAAACTGTTTTGACCAGCGGCTTCGCTGAAAGAAGTTTGCCCGTCTTGGCATCCAACACATAAAAAAATCCATTCTTCGGCGCAGTCATTGCCACGTGCTGCTTCTCGCCGTTGATGCTCAGGTCCGCCATCAAGATGTGATTGTTTTCCGTCTGCATCCCTGGCGCACTCGTTTGGAAATGCCACGCATATTCGCCGGTATCCGCATTGACAGCGATAATGCATCCCGAAAAAAGCTTATCGCCGCTCACCTTAATGGAAGACAGTTCGCCATAATCCACCCCCGCGCCCGCTGTGCCGAAAATCACCAACCCTGTCGCTTCGTCATACGTAATCGCATTCCACACGTCTGCCCCGCCAATTTTCCATGAATCTTTTCCCGACCAAGTTTTCGCCGCCATCTCCAGCGCCTTGGTTTCGAACGGCTTCGAGGGATCGCCTGGCACGGTCCAGAAGCGCCAGGCTTCCCTGCCGGTCTGCGCGTCGTAAGCAATCAACGCGCCGCGCACGCCGTCATCCGACCCGTTGTAGCCCATCAAGATTTTGCCTTTGGCGATGTGCGGCGCTCCCGTAATTCCGGTCTGCGTGGGATCGCAAACCGTCGCTTCCCACAGTTGCTTCCCCGCGGCTGCGTCCACAGCGATCAGCCGGCAATCCCCGGTGCCCACGTAAACTTTCCCTTCCCAAACAGCCACGCCCGCATTCGTTCGCGCTGAGTACGAGCCGTTGATCGCTATGTTCAGCCGCACATGCGGATCGAATTTCCAGATCAGTTTTCCCGAAGCCGCGTCCACCGCATACACCCTCGATTGCGGGGCGCTCACATAAATCACTCCATCCACCACGAGGGGCTCCGCCACCACGCCCATCGCCCCATCAAAGTCCAGGTACCACGCGAGCCCAAGACCATTCACATTCTTGTCGCTGATCTGTGTCAACGGACTGAAGTGCGCCTCGTCAAAGGTGCGCCCGTTGAGCAGCCAATTCGTCCCAGCCGCAGACTCCGACACCACTCGCGCTTCCGTCACATCGCCAGCCTTCGCCGCCGTTTCCGCCGGAGCCTTGCAACCTACTCCCATTCCCCACGCAAGGCACGCACCGGCCGCACCAAGGACTCGCAATTTTTTCATCCCAACCACCTTTCATTCTCGACGCCGCGTGCCGAGGAAACGTTCCCATACGCGAGACGATTGCACACCAAGCGCTTTTAGCGGCTATGCCGCAGCGTCATGTTAGAAGTGCCGCAGAAACAAAGTCAAATGAGCTTCCGATTGTGAGGATCAACGCGGCATAGGAAAATGCGGATCAGGGGAAGAACGGCGAATGAAAATGGTGGACGTGGCCGGGCTCGAACCGGTGACCCCCTGCTTGCAAAGCGGGGCGGTAAAAACACTAACAGCTTTGTCTGGTGTCGCTTACACGGAACAGCGAGTAGCTGCTGCTAAGAGCGCGGGCGAGAAACGCGTGGCCGTGATCGAATTTCTTGAGTGGATCGAGGGAGATCGGCTTCGCCATTCAAAGTTTGTCGGATTGCGCGATGACAAAGACCCTCGAAGCGTGGTCAAGGAACACTCAGACGAGAGTTGACCGCAGGCAGCTTTTTATGTGCCCGTAAGGATAGTGCTCGCGTTCTGACGTATGATTGCGCCGCTAACCGCCTGCCATTTTCAGGCCACATTCAGGAGGGCGAACATGAAACCACTCATTGCAACGCTGGCATTCATAGGAGTGGCATTCCTTGTCATCGTTGCGGCCAATGCACAACAGGGAAAATGGGCAGCCACCAACGACCAAACCGCTAAATCTCTTATCGACATGGAGCGCCAGTGGGCGGAAGCGTCTTGCACCCACAGTGTGGTCGTGCAAGACATTCTCGCCGATGATTTTCAAGGTACATCTCCCGATGGAAGGCGTTACTCAAAGAAGGAAGCTGTCCAGGAAGCGCAAACTTCGAAGCAAGAGGCACGGGACTGCCGCTTAGACGATGCCAAGGTCCACTTCTTCGGAGACAACACAGCCTTGGTCTACGGACATGAAACCGCCACCAGGAGATCGAGCGACGGCAAAGAGAACACCAGAAGTCTCATCTGGACAGATACGTGGCTCAAGCGGAACGGCACTTGGCAAATCGTGGCAGCGCAGGATATGTGGGCCGATTGCAGGTAGGGTAACGAGCCCAATATCGCCGCACGCATACGACATGGGGATTGAAGCTTATGGAGTTCGGTCTATTTCTCTTTACTCCTTCTCGGGAGATGCAACTGAAGCAAGGCCCCGATGCCCTTCATTGGTCCTATCGCTCCTAATGACATGTACAGTTATGTGAACAACCTTCGGTGCGCCGTTTTCGGGAGTGAACGTAATTTTGAGTTCGCCGTCACCGATGTTCTTACCGAAGATTACGGCGCTGTCGTCGTTCCCGTGCGCCCTCCTGATTTTGGCGATGCACCGGCAGGAACTCGTTCTTCATTTTCGACTTTTGCTGTACCCTTCCCAAGGTTAAGCGGGTCCTTCCAAACAAATCCTGCATGGACGCCGGTTGTCCCCTCACAGACTGTGATGTGGTAGTGCGGAGTACCATCGGATGCATTGCCATCTCTTATCGGGCGTTTGTGGTCGGTTCTGTGACCTGCACCAT
>CATPAM010000450.1 GCA_955651735.1 Candidatus Acidiferrales bacterium
GCTCCAAAATGTAACGGGCATCGTGAAAATTAAATTTTTGCGACCCTGCGAGGTCCGCGTGACCGGGGCGCGGGGCCACAAGTTTCTTGTCGTGGCTGGCGAGATCAGGCGAGTCCTCGACTGGTAGAGCTTTCTCCCAGTTGGCCCAGTCGCGGTTTTCGATGCGCAGCGCCACAGGAGCGCCGATGGTCTTGCCGTGGCGAACCCCGGCGAAGATTTCGGCGCGGTCCTTCTCGATTTTCTGGCGGCCGCCGCGGCCGTAGCCTAGCTGGCGGCGGTGGAGCTCGTGGTTGATGAAGTCGAGGTCGATCGGAAGAGAAGCGGGCAGGCCGGAAATGAAGGCGAGCAGCGCCTGTCCGTGCGACTCACCGGCAGTGTAGAAGCGCAACATGGGCAATTAGGAACAAGCAGTGTAGCGGCGGTGCGGTTGCACGTCCAGTACGGCGGGAGAAGAGAAAGCGGCGGCGCTTGACCTGATTGGTGTTGGCGGTTACGCTTCTGGCTTAGTGTTTGTCTTACAATAGTTTGCGTTTGCGTGCGGTATCGATAGGGAATTGTGGCAGACACTCCTTTCCAGGTAGCGGGTCGCCAAGCCAAACCCGAGGAACGCGTTTCCACGGGCGAGGTGCTGACCGACGCCTTCAAACAATTCCTTGCACACATTCAGGATTATTCGCGCATGGCTGGCCAGTCCCTTACGAACCTGGCCAGCGGGCCGCGCTATTTCCAGGATATTCTCGACCAGATGGATGATATCGGCGTGGGTTCGCTGCCTATTGTATTGATGGCCGGCTTCTTCATTGGAGCGGTGATGGTGCTGCAGACGGGATCGCAGTTCACACGATTCGGCCAGACGGCACTGACCGGGGATGTTGTGGCCCTCGCACTCGTGCGGGAGCTGGGACCTACGCTGACGGGTATTTTGGTCGCTGGGCGGTGTTCCTCCGGG
The DNA here is from genome assembly GCA_955651735.1 of Candidatus Acidiferrales bacterium. Lineage (GTDB taxonomy): Bacteria > Acidobacteriota > Terriglobia > Acidiferrales > UBA7541 > Acidiferrum. Next base: position 950 of record CATPAM010000450.1, read on the forward strand.
ATTGCGTCGGAGCTGGGGTCCATGCTGGTAACCGAGCAAGTGGACGCGATGCGCGCGATGGGCACGGATCCGAGCCGCAAGCTGGTGACGCCGCGGGTGCTGGCGGGGATCTTGATGTTGCCTTTGTTGACCGCGCTGAACGATTTTATTGGCTTGCTCGGCGGATGCGTCGCGTCGGTTTTTACCCTGCGCTTGAACGCCGTGGAATTCTGGACGCGTGCGATTAATGCGCTAGATTTTGCGGACCTTATGCAAGGGATGATGAAGCCCTTGGTCTATGGGTTTATTCTCGCGACCGTCGGCTGCTACAAGGGGCTGACCGTGCGGGGCGGCACACAGGGCGTGGGCCGCGCAACCACGCAGGCCGTCGTGGTGGCGTCCGTGATGATCATCGCCGCAGACCTGTTCTTGACCAGACTATCGTTATATCTCGGAGACAAAATCTTTTGACGCCCGCCCCGCAAGAGCCGACAACCTCCGCGGTCGTAACTTTCGCAAATGTAAGAATTGGATTCGATGAAGAGGACGTGTTGCGCGGTGTGTCGTTTGAAGTGATGCCGCGGGAGACGTTGGTGCTCTTGGGGGAAACGGGAACGGGAAAAACGCTGACCCTGAAATTGGCGGCGGGGTTGCTGCGGCCGACGCAGGGCAAGATCGAAGTGCTGGGGCAGGAAGTGTCCGCGATGAGCGAGCGAGAGCTGCTGCCGTACCGCAGGCAGTTGGGATTTGTATTTCAGGAGGGCGCGCTATTTGACTCGATGTCCGTGGCAGAGAATGTTGCCTACCAGTTGCGCGAGGATCGCATGAGCGAAGAGGAGGTCGAACGGCGCGTGCAAGAGGTCTTGCACTTTGTGGAGCTCGAGCAGACGGTTGATATGCTGCCGTCGGAACTTTCGGGCGGCATGCGCCGGCGCGTCTCGATCGCCCGCGCATTAGCGACGCGGCCGCCCGTCGTGCTGTACGATTCGCCGACCGCGGGACTCGATCCGGTGACGGCGCAAACGATCATCACGCTGATTTTGCGCTCGCGTGACCTGTTTGGCGTAACGGCCATGCTGGCCACGCAGCGATTACAGGATGGATTTGCGCTGGCGAACTTCCGATTTGATCCGGAATCCAAGCGCGTTGTACGCCTTACGGAGAGAGAAAGTACTATGCCGGTAAGAGGGGGAAACGGCGAGCCGGCCACAAGATTTGTGCTTTATCGCGAGGGACGAGTCTATTTCGAGGGCGCGCCGGAGGAGCTGGCGGAGTCGAAGGACGCGTATTTGCAGCGGTTTCTTGTGTGAATTTGATAGGCTGTGGGAGCAGAAAAGCTGACAGCGCAGTGGCGCAGGGCGGCGCTGGGTGCGGCCACGTAGGGTTGTGAAAGACGCGGAAAGGAAGAGCGAGTTCATGGCGCTGCGCAAACAACTGACCTGGACGGAACTGCGCGTCGGGCTATTTGTGCTGGTCGGACTGTTCGTTCTCGCGGTGGGCATCTTTTATGTCACCGGCGCCACTTTTATCGGGCCAAAGTACCGGCTGAAAACGTATTTGCCCGAAGTTTCTGACTTAGCGAATGGCGCCCCGGTACGCGTGGATGGCGTCGAGGTCGGCAATGTGGAGTCCATCAGGCTCGTGCCGCGGACGCCAGGGCGCGCGCCGGAGAAGAACAAGAACATCGAAGTCGTGATGCGCATTGACCGGAGGTTTCAAGGCGACATCCTGACCGATTCGACGGCCAGTTTGGTCACGGAAGGTTTGCTTGGCAACCGAGTTGTGAACATAACGCGCGGCTTTACCGGCGTGCCACTCAAAGAAGGGCAGGAAATTACCGGCACGGAGGAAAAGGCCATCAAGGAAGTGGTCGAGCGCAGCGCGGACGTCCTCGCGAATTTGCAAGCGCTGTCTGACAACGTCAAGGAGTTGCTGGCCGGCGTGCAGCAAGGCCGCGGAACGCTAGGCAAGCTGCTCACCGACGAACAGGTGTACAAAAACCTGAATAGCGTGCTCGCGAAGACAAACCAGGTCGCCACCGATATCCAAGAAGGGCGGGGCACGCTCGGGAAGCTGGTGGCTTCCGACGAGCTGTATGGCAAGGTGAACACCGCGGTCGACAACGTCAACGTCATCATGAGCGACGTGCGCAGCCAGAAGGGAACCCTCGGCAAACTGCTGTACGATCCGTCGCTCTATGACGAAGCCAAGAAAGCACTGAGCAGCGGCAACGCCATGATCAGCGATGTCCGCGAGGGCAAGGGCACACTCGGCAAACTCGCCACCGACGATGCGCTCTACAATAAGCTGCGAGACACGAGCACCAATCTGGCCAGTGCCACGGCGAAGCTGAACGAAAATACCACTACGATCGGAAAAATGTTTTCGGACCCGCAGTTGTACGACAATCTGACCGGCTTGACAGGTGATCTGCGCTTGTTGATTGGAGATTTCCGGCGAAATCCCAAGAAGTTCCTGCACTTCAAGATTACTGTATTTTGACGCTATCGTCTGTTTTGCCGGGACACCCGCGCTGTGTTGTAATGACTTTGTAACAAAAACTCTATAGGCTCCACCCAATCGAGTCGATTGTGCCTACAAATGTGACCGAACCACAGGATCAGAAAACGGCGCCGCGCCCGGAGGCGGCAAAATCCACGCTCCCGCAGCCAGGGCGGCCGGTTCCGAGCCGCGCCTATCCCGGCGCGCTCATCGTTGTGGAAGGCACCGACGGCTCCGGCAAGAGCACGCAACTGTACCTGCTGAAGCGCTGGCTCGAGATCGGCGGTTACCGCCTGCACTTCACGGAGTGGAACTCCTCGCCGCTAGTGAAGTCTGCGACACGGCGCGGAAAGCAGCGGCGGCTGCTGACTCCGACAACGTTTTCCCTACTGCACGCCGCGGATTTTGCGGACCGCTGCGAGCGGCAGATCATGCCTTTGCTACAGGGCGATTACCTCGTACTCGCCGACCGCTACATCTACACGGCGTTCGCGCGCGACGCGTCGCGTGGCTGCCCTCCGCGGTGGCTGCGCAATCTTTATCGCTTCGCGCCAATTCCAGACATTATCTTTTACTTTCGCGCCCCTCTCGACATCGCCGTGCACCGCATCCTGAGCGGGCGCCCGAAGCTAAAATATTACGAAGCAGGCATGGATTTAGGATTGTCGTACGACCGCGCGGAGAGCTTCCGCTTGTTCCAGGCGCGCATTCTCGAGGAATACGACAAGATGGTGGACACCGACAATTTCGTGGTCCTCGACGGCACCATCCCGGTCAACAAACTGCAAAAGCAGATGCGCGACATCGTAGCCTCCAAAATCGACCTGAAGCGCTTCGCGCCTCACGCTGCCGAGACGGAATAGCCATGCCAGACCAGGAAAAAGATAAAGAGAAAGCAGCAGCAGCCCCAGCCGCAACCGCCGACGCGACATCTGCCCCCGTGTCCGGCACCGCGACGAAGACGCCCGCCGAAGAAGAAGCCTCGCAATATTTTTACGGCGAAGCGCTCGTCGGTTTCGATCCTAGCGAAATTACGGGCAGCTTGATCGTCATCGAAGGAATGGACGGCTCCGGCCGCTCTACGCAAATCGCCTTGTTGCAGGAATGGCTCGAATCCGAAGGTTTTGCGGTCCAGACCAGCGGTCTGCGGCGTTCGAATCTGGTCGGGCGCGACATCGACGAGCTGCTGGCGAAAAACGCCGTAACCCGCCTGACGCTTTCGCTTATGTACGCGACTGACTTCTTCGATCAAGTGGAGCATCGCATTCTCCCCGCACTGCGCGCCGGCACGGTCGTTCTTGCCGACCGCTTCATCTTTACCCTGATCGCGCGCGGCGTGGTGCGCGGCATCAATCGCGATTACATCAGCGGCTTGTACGCCATGGCCTTGCGCCCGCATCTCACGTTTTGGTTGAACGTGCGCCCGGAAACCGCCTTCGCGCGCGAATTTAAGAAAGCGCAAGCCATCAGCTACTGGGAAGCAGGTCGCGACATGTCCCTGTCCCACGACCTCTATTGGTCCTTCATCCGCTACCAGACCATGATCAAGCGCGAGTTTGAAGTCATGGCCAAGCGCCACAACTTTATCGAGCTCGACGGCGAAGCCAGCGTCTCCTCGGTGAACAAGCAATTGCGCCAGCGCATCGCCGAGCAGTTGGGCATTCGCGCCACAAAATACACTCCCTCCGCTGCATTGGCGCACCTCTGGCGGTAAACTCTGCGCATGTCTGAGCCGGTCCACATTGCCGCCATCGACGCCGGCTCAAACGCCGTCCGCCTCTCCGTAGCCCGCGCCTATTCCGCATTAGATATCGAGCCGCTGCACAACGAGCGCTACTCGCTGCGCCTCGGCGAAAGCGTGTTCCTGCGCCATCGTTTCAGCGAAGACATCTTCAAGAAAGGTGTCAAGGCCTTCCGCCACTTCAAGGAAATAATGGATGAATTCGGCGTGACGCGTTATCGCGCCGTGGCCACCAGCGCCTCCCGCGAAGCGCGCAATCGCGCGGCCTTCGTCCGGCAAATCAAACAAAAAGCCGGCATCGCGCTCGAGGTAATCAGCGGAACGGAAGAATCCCGGCTGGGAAGGGAAGCGGCCATTGCCGCGCTCGGACCGGAATCGCCCCCGCGCTGCATCGCCGACCTCGGTGGAGGAAGCCTGGAGATCAACATCCTCCGCGACCACAGCGTCGAGCAGAACGCGCAATTGCCCGTCGGCACCGTTCGTTTGATGACCACGCTAAACCTTCCGGGCGTAATTCGTCCCGTGCAAGCGGAGCAAGTGCGCCGATACGTCCGTGCGCTGCTGGAGTCGCGCTTGCCGTCACGGCCAAACCTCGCGGAAAGCATCGCCGTCGCACTTGGCGGCAACGCGGAAACGCTCATGACCGTCGCACCTGGTCCCCGCGAGCACGGCGTGCCAACACTACAACTTTCTCTCTTGCGCGAGCGTCTCGATGACATCCTGCGCCGCAACGTCCGCGAGCGCATGAAAGCCTACGCGGTGCGCCGCGACCGCGCCGACGTCATGGCCATCGCGGCCATCACCTTTGTCACCCTCGGCCGCTATCTTAACCTGCGTACTCTCTCGATCCCCGGGGTCGGCATTCGCGAAGGCCTGCTTCAGGAAATCGCCCGCGAAGCCTTCTCCCGTAAGGAGCCGCATCGCTACAGCGCAGCTGCGCGTCAACTTCTTGTCGGCACGCGCAGCTTCGCCCGCCGCCTGGAGTACGATCAGCGTCACGCCGAGCACGTGCGCGAGCTGAGCATCCTGCTCTTTGACGAGCTGCAGCCTGTTCACCATTTGCCCGCAGAATCGCGCGTACTCCTCGAAGCCGGCGCGTTGCTCCACGATACCGGTCACATGATCAGCCATCGCGGCCACCACAAGCACGGCGAATACCTCGCGCTCAATGGAGATATTCCCGGCCTCGAGGGCCGCGACCGCGCGGTTGTGGCCGCGCTGGTCCGCTATCACAATCGCAAGTCAGAGCCGGCCAGCCATCACGTCGCGTATTCGTCGCTGAATAACAATGATAAGCGCATGGCTCGCCGCCTGGCTTCCATTCTTCGCATCGCGGAAGCCCTCGATCATTCCCATCGCCAGCGCGTCACCAACGTCGATGCCACCTTTCAGCGCGGCGCCGTCGGCGTGCAGATCAACGCGCGCGGCGATGCAGCCGAAGACCTACGCGATGCAAATCGCAGCGCCGAGCTTTTTGAAAAAGAATTTCACGTGCGGACGTTTTTCCGGCAAGCGGCGCCTGCACGCTTGTAATCCGCATGTAGACAAACAGACAATCTATTTCCCCGGAGGAGAAAACCCCACTCATGCAGCTCTACATCGTCCGTCACGGCATCGCCATCGACCGCGAAGACCCCAAGTGTCCACCGGAGGCCGAGCGCTATTTGACCGAGGAAGGCATCGAGAGAACCAAGCAAGTTGCCAAAGGCATTGCCGCGCTCGGCGCCCACGCGGACCTGATGCTCAGCAGCCCATACGTGCGCGCCACGCAAACTGCCGCCGTCTTCGCCAGCGCCCTCGACTATCCGGAGCACAAAATACGCCACACC
>CATPAM010000451.1 GCA_955651735.1 Candidatus Acidiferrales bacterium
CGGGAAGCGGTGCGAATGCACGAAGCCATCTATGTTCCCGAGATCCGCGGAGCGCACCTGCGGCATGTGGCAATCCGCGCACATCATCGAATTCGCCGGGTAATAGAAGGAGCGTGCGCCCTGGCCGGAAACGCCGCTGGCCTGCCAGTTGTCGTATTCGTTGAAGCCGCGCACCCAGCGATAGTGGTTCACCGGAACGTCGAGGTGAACCTTGTGGCACGACGCGCAGAACTCCGCGGTCTGTGTGCGCATGAAGGGCTTCAGGAAGGTGCGCCGGTGCGGCTCGGGATTCACGCGCACGAGAAAATCGTGCAGCGTACGCACCACGGGATTGTCGCTGGCCGCCAGCTCGTGCAGCTTCGGATACTCCAACACGAAATCGCCCTGGCCCATGGTGCTCTTCACTTGCACGATGCTGTGGCACATCAGGCAGCTCAGGCCCGCTTTTGCTTCGGGCCGGTCGACAATTTCCTTAATGGGCTTGTCGAAAAGGCCGCTGAAGAGCAGGGCCGGATCATGGCAGCCCGCGCACCATTTTGAGGCGCGCACGCCCGCAACGCCCTGCATGTATTCGATGCTCTTGCGATACCACTGATTGTTGAACGAAGAAAAGTGGTGCGCCGAGCTGTACCACTGTTTGTAAATGTCGGCGTGGCAGCGCTGGCACGCGTCCGATTGCATGAAATATTTTGCGGGAATGTAGCCATTATGTTTGGTCTGCGCGGAACTTGGAAAGAATTTCCCCTGCGGGCCGTCGCCTTCGCCGTCCATGGAAGCGGCGGGCATTTGCGGGTTCACAATGCGATTGGCGTTCCTCCACGGGACTTCGCGCGACCACCGGGCTCCCGCCGAAATCGCCGCGGTAGCGAGGGCCAGTCCGGCAAATCGAAAGACGCGTTGTGTTGCTGTGGTGCCGAGCCAGCCATGCGAAGCCATCCACGCCGTCGCGACCAACAGGGAGCCGATGACGCAAAGAGCGATATGCGCGTAGAGCCACGGCTTCAGCCTGCTCAGCGTGCCGATAAAAATCAACACGATGCCGAGTACTGCGCCCGCAGCCAAAAGCGCCCAGCCAAGGCGCGCGAGCGGAGCATCCACTCGCAGCAATCGGAAAAGAAAGGGAAGCAGCAGAGCAGTCAGCAGGATGCCAACAGCGAGGTGAAAGAGAACAAGGATTTCGTAGGCGATCGTGGTGGAGGGAAATCCGTACAAATAAATCGCGCTTGCCACCAGGGCCAACAAGCTTCGCAAGCGCCAACGTTCCATCCCGCGTGTCTCCACTTTCGAAGGCCTCGACGCTACTACAAAAAGTGCGGCCGGATGGGTGCACATCCGGCCGCGAGTGCTTGGGGTGCCTCCGGGGGCGCTAGAAGAAAAAAGCCTCGCTGGAAGCGATGTGCGCGTTTTATATCGTCTGGCCGAAAACCCCGCAATAACCGGAAAGCACTAGAAACCTGCCGAAGGCGTAAAGCCTTTGCTTTCAGTGCAATGATAGGACTTGCCGGCGGCCAAATTCTTGAATTCTTCCTTGACCCCGCTCGGCCATTCAATCTGTGCACGTTCGATTTTGTCGCGGGTTCCTAATCCGAAAGTGAGCGGCAATTCCGATTGTGAGAGATAGCTCGAGCCGGTTTTCACCATCTGGCTTTGACTTTGCCCGTCGTAGAAAATGCGCAGCAGTGCGCCGACGGCGTCGCGGTTGGATTTCGTGCCGGTGAGGCGAAACCGAATGCTGCGATTTCCGGCAAGCTGATCGTTGCGGTAAAGATAGGCGGGACCGTTGTTTGTGGTCAGCAGAATGTCGAGGTCGCCGTCGCGATCGAAGTCGCCGTAGGCCAAACCGCGGCCGATCTTGGGCTGAGCAAAGTCGCCGTTCACGTCCGCCGCGACATCTTGAAATTTTCCGCCTTGATTCAAAAAAAGCTGCGGCGGCTGCGCATAACCAACATTGCCGTGAATATTGCGGACGGTTTCCTCAATGTGCCCATTGGTGACCGCGAGATCGAGCGAGCCATCGAGGTCCACATCGAGAAATGCACAGCCGAAGCCCAAGGTATTCTTCGACGGCAGGCCCACGCCGGCAGCAATCGAAATATCGTCATACGTTCCAGTGCGCACGGCCCGATACAGTCCGATCATCTCGTTATCAAAATTGGTGATGGCGATTCCCGGATCGCCAGAATTCTCGAAGTCCCCGATATCCACGCCCATCCCGGCACGCGCTTTGCCTTCCGTGCTAAAGGCAAGCCCCGCTTCGACGGCGACATCTTTGAATTTGCCGTTGCGCAGATTCTTGTAGAGCTTGTTGGGCTGCGTGTCGTTGGCCACCAGCAAGTCCGGCCAGCCGTCCTGGTCATAGTCGAGCATCGCCACGCCCAGCGATTTTGAGCTGCTGTCGAAGACTCCGCTGGTAGCTGTAACGTCTTCGAAAGTTCCGTCTCCGCGATTGTGAAACAACCAGCAGGTGTCGCCGCGATAGGCTTCCGGTGTGCAGTACGATTTGTGCTTTCCGTCGAGGCTGCAGAAAACATCGTGCTCCGGCGACCAGCGCACATAGTTGCAGACAAAAAGATCGAGCAAGCCGTCACGGTCGTAATCGAACCAAAGCGCAGAGGTGCTGAACGCTTGTCGCGCGCTCAAACCGCTTGGGCGTGTCACATCCAGAAAAGTTCCTTTGCCGGTGTTGCGAAAGAGCCTGTTTTGCCCGACGCAGGTGGCGAAAATATCCGGAAAACCGTCGTTGTTATAGTCGCCGACCGCGACGCCCATTCCGTATATCTCGACGTCCAGGCCGGCGGCTTTGGTCACGTCCGTAAATGTGCCGTTGCGATCGTTTCTGTAGAGCCGCAGCGTTGAGCGCTGGCGCTTGTGGCCGGGCCAGTCCATACCGTTGATCAAGAGGATGTCTTGCCAGCCATCGGCGTCGTAATCGAGAAACGCGCAGCCGGAGCCGAGCGTCTCCGGTAGCAATTTGCCGCCGTACGCGCCGCTGTTGTGCTGGAACTGAATGCCTGCGTGTTGCGTGACGTCCGCGAAGCGAAACGACGGTGCTGCGGAAGTGGCGTGCAATAGCCCAGGCCAAGCCAGGCCGAGGAGCCCTGCACTCGCGCTGCCCGACAAAAATTCGCGGCGCTTCAAGTCAGGGTCACCAATCCGTTGCGAATCGCGTAAACGACCAATTCCGCGGTCTTGTGAATTCCAAGCGTGTCCATGATGTTGGCGCGGTGCACGCCCACGGTGTTTGCGCTGAGCCCCAGTTCGGCGGCAATTTCCTTGTTGGATTTGCCGGCCACGATGTGCCGCAAAACTTCCAGCTCCCGCGCGGTGAGCCCGCTGTCGCGCTCGCCCTTGAGCGCTGCGGGCTTGGCGAGTTGCGGATCGAGCACGAGATGGCCTTCGGCGACGCGCTTTACGGCGCTGACCAAATCCAGTTCCATCGCATTTTTTAGGATGTAGCCGCGCGCGCCCGCTTCGAGAGCCTGGCGCACCAAAGTGTCCTCGGAATGCATGCTGAGCATCAGCACCATCGCGTCCGGCATCTTGGCACGAATGCGCCGGGTGGCATCGATTCCGTTGATGCCCGGAAGCGCGCAATCCATCACCACGACGTTCGGTTTCAACTCCAGCGCCAACCGGACTGCTTCCTCGCCCTCACTGGCCTCTCCGACTACGAAAATCCCGCGATCGTCCTCCAGGATGCGGCGGAATCCTTTACGCACCAGCGCGTGATCGTCCACGAGGAGGACGGTGAGCTTATCCGCCATGCGCCTCCACTTTCTCCGCCGGCACCACGAGCCGCACGATCGTTCCGCCGCCTTCGCGCCTGAATACCTGCAAGGTGCCGCCGACAAGCTCCGCGCGCTCGCGCATTCCAACCAGCCCGATACCTTGGTGACCGGCGTCCGGCGAAAATCCCTTGCCGTGGTCTTCGACTTCCAGGCTTATGGAATCGTTTTGAAATTGTAGCCGCACCCAGGCTTCTTGCGCCCCCGCATGGCGCTTTACATTATTTAGCGCCTCCTGCAGCACACGATAGACCTGCACGCTGGCAGTAGCATCGACCGGATACGCAGCGCCCGACTTTTCGTAATGCAGCTTCAGCCCGGTTTGCCGCTCGACCATCGGAATATACCAATCGAGCGTGCTCTCCAGTCCTTGTTCATCGAGGAGCACCGGGTGCAGCGCTTGCGACAAGCTGCGAATATTGTTCAGCGTGGATTGCGCGATTTCGCGCACCTCTCGCAAATCCTCGCGCAGCGGCGCTCCCTGGGGCACTTGTTTTTCGACACGGCTCAGCAGCGAGCCAATCGCGGTCAGCACCTGGCCGAACTCGTCGTGCAGTTCGCGGGAGATGTGGCGGAGGGTGGACTCCTGAGTGGCAATCAGTTTCTGCGCCAAATCGCTGCGCTGCGCGGAGAGCGCCGCGAGGCGCGCGAAAATCTGGCGGTTCGAACGAATCAGGTACAAGCTGGTGAGCGCAATGGCGATCAGCGCGGCAGTAAGAAAAATGTACAACTGCCGCTGCACGCCGTTGTAGATGTTCTCGATCTGCGCGTCGGCCTGCTGCTCCGCCTCGTTATTTTCGATTAATAAGCGAGAGACAGTCGTGCTCAGCGCCGCTTGCCGCGCTTGCAGCGACAGCCGGATCTGATCGCGCGCTTCCGTTTCTTTCCCGGCGCGCGCCAGCAAAAATATCCTGTCCACCGCATCCCAGAATTGCGAAAGCTGCTGGCTCAAGTATGCGCGCTGCTCGGGAGTGCGATGCACTTCGGCGTACTGTTCCTCAAGGCGCAGCGCCGAGTCCAAATCGCCGCGCACACGGTCGAATTGCGCGGACCATGCGACCAACGGATACGGCTCGCCCGCATCCAACATGTCGCGCATCGCCAGGGCCACGGTGTTCAAATCGTTTTGCAGCCGCAGCAATTGCAGCGAATCCTTGCGCCCGCGATCCACCATGTCGCTCTGCAGCTTCCGCAAACCCGCGAGCTGCACGCGGATGTACGCGGAATAGGCAACCACCACGGCCAGGGTAATTACTAAGCCCAAGAGAAGGCCCGAGGCAGGTGATCGTTCCAAGCGCGAAGACGTTGGCACGGACAGAGAATACCTCACTGCGACGTTTGCCGGCGCAGGCTCACGACAATGCAAATCATGAGGAGGGCGCTGAGGAGCGGCACGAGGAATCCCACGCGCAAACTTCCCGAATACTTCGAGAAAGTGCCAACGAGCCACGGTCCCGCAGAGCCGCCCAGCGAAGCGAGCGCAAACAAAAATCCCCCGATGCGCTTTGCGCGCGCTCCGTACCATTTCGAGAGCCAGGCGATGTAGATGGGATAAATAGAAGCGCAACCCAAGCCGGCGAGGAAGACTCCGGCAATGGCTATCTTCAGCGTGGTGGAAAAAATCAGCACCGTGGTTCCTATCGCGGTCAGACTCAGCGTGCCAAGCACCAACGATCCTTCCGAAAGGGACAATAAGAACAGAGGAGCTAAGCCGCGGCCGGCGGTGAGCCCCGCGTAGAAAAACATCGGCGCGAGCGTGGTCGTGTTTGAGATTCCATTTGCAACGCGACGCGAATATTCCGCGGACCACACACCAATGCTTGTTTCCATGCCAACGTACATGAAAAAAAGCGTCGCAAGCGCGATGGTTACTCCGCGTCCGACGAGGAGGGGTGTGGCTCCCGAGGTGTCGATGGCCCTTTCGTGTTTTTCAGTGCCGAACCGCGCAAACAAAAGCGCGAGCGCCAGCAGTGCGCCGAAAATTGCGTAGCCGATCAGCAGGCTGGTCAAACGACTGTTTCTCAAGGCCAGCGCGATCAGGGGCGAGCAGGCCATGGCCCCCGCTCCCCAGGCAAAATTGAGCAGGTTCAGCAAAGAAGCACTGCGAGCGCCACCGGCTTCCGCTACGTACAAATTTGTTCCCGGCGTGATCAGCCCGTAGCCCAAACCGAGCGCCGCGGCAGCGGCCAGCGCGTTGACGTGCGTGCTGGCGTTGAGGGTGGCTAGGCCGAATCCCATCAGTGCATACCCCGCGACGAGCGAAGGCCGGTAACCCCGCCATGCCATCCATGCGCCCGATACCCCGGTCCCTACCAATGCCGCGAGAAATTGAATCGATGGGAAAAGGCCGGCCTGCCCGTCATCGAGCCCCCATCGGCGAATAAAAACCGGCAACATCGGTCCGACGATGGTGGTGGCAATCCCACTCAAGATGAAGCCGATGAAAAGTACTGTGAGCAAGGCAGTGCGGCTGCTGCTCGTACGTTCTGGTATTGCCACCGTGGTGGTTGCCGACATGTTGTCAAACATTCTGAAGCAGCAAGCCGCCAGAGGCAACTTTGACGTGCATTGAGACCGCTACGGAGCGCTGCCAAATTCGTGTACGCTCTTCATCGAACTCCTAAGCCGGCGCTCAGCATGATCAACGTAGGACTCATCGGATTTGGACTGGCAGGGCGCTCGTTTCACGCGCCGGTGATTCATGCCGTTCCGGGCTTGAAGCTTGCCGCGATCTTGCAGCGCAGCGGTGACGAAGCAGCAAGGCTTTATCCGGACGCGCGCGTTGTGCGGAGCGTTGAAGAGCTGCTGGCAATGTCTGACACTCGACTGATTGTGGTTGCCACGCCAAACGACACGCACCATCCCATCGCCCGGCAGTGCCTCGCCGCAGACCGCGACGTGGTGGTCGACAAACCTTTAGCCTCGACGCTGGACGAAGCGCTCGACCTCGTGAAGTTCGCGCAAGAACGCGGCCGCCTGCTGACCGTTTACCAAAACCGCCGGTACGATGGTGATTTTCAAGCCGTGCAGCAACTTGTCGCGAGCGGCCGTCTCGGGCGCATCGTCCGATTCGAAACGAACTACGACCGTTTTCGCCCCCAGCTAAAAGCAAACGCCTGGCGCGAACGCTCCGGCCCTGGCACCGGTATTCTCTTCGATATCGCGCCGCACCTGATCGACCATGCGTTGGTCCTCTTCGGTCTTCCCGGGGCAGTCACCGCCGACATTCGCGTCGAGCGCGACAATGCGATCGCCGACGATTCCTTCGATCTCACGCTGCGCTATGCCGGCAGCCTGCGCGCGCTCCTTCGCGCCACAATGCTCGCCCAGGTCACGCGCCCGCGCTTTATTCTCCACGGCACCAGTGGCGCCTACGTGAAGCACGCTTTTGACGTGCAAGAACCAAAATTGCGCGTTGGGCGCTTTCCGTGGAACGAAATACCCAGCGAAGCGGAGCAAAGAGAAAACTCCGGAGTCCACACGCTGGTAAATGCCGACGGCACTACCAAGGAGCAGCTCGTACCGCCCGCTTCCACCGACTATCGCAACTTCTACGCGAACGTCCGCGACGTCTTGCTCGGCACAGCCGCGGCTGCGGTCACGCCGCAACAGGCGCTCAACGTCATGCGCGTCCTCGAACTCGCCCGCGAAAGCAGCACCCGCCGTTGCACCATCCCGTGGCCGGCCTAGAGCGGCGCCTCCACATTCAAGACGAGCTACCGCTGCTTCCGCGTATAATCAGAGGAAAGGAGCGCCACGTTGATCGAACTCGCACCTTCCATTCTTTCTGCCAATTTCGCGCAGCTCGGCGCCGATGCGCTAGCCGCCATTGACGGCGGCGGCACGGTTTTGCATCTCGACGTGATGGACGGGCATTTCGTTCCGAACCTCACCATTGGCCCGCCGGTCGTAGCGTCGTTGCGCAAAACGATCGCAAAGGTGCCATTCGATTGCCACTTGATGATCGAAAATCCGGACGATTATGTCGCGGCGTTCGCCGAAGCCGGGGCTAATTGGATTTCCGTGCATCAGGAAGCCTGCGTGCACCTGAATCGCACGCTGCACCTGATTGCGGCGCATGGATGCGAGCCTGCGGTGGTCATCAATCCGGCGACGCCCGTGCACATGCTTGACGAGGTTTTGGACATCGTGCACCACGTGCTAGTCATGTCGGTTAATCCCGGCTTCGGGGCGCAGAAATTTATTCCCAGTTCGCTGCGCAAGATTGAAGCGCTGGCGCAGATTCGCGAGCGCCGCGGACTTTCGTTTCGCATCGAAGTCGATGGAGGCGTCGATCTCACCACGGTCGGCGACGTGGTTCGTGCCGGCGCGGAGTTGCTGGTCGCGGGCAATGCCGTGTTTGCCCACGGCGACATTCGAGACAATGCCCGCAAGCTGCTGCAAGCCGCGCGCGGTGCAACAGCCATGCGCGCCTAGATTGCATTTTCTAGAGCTGACCTCACTGCTCCTCGTAGTTCCATGTAAGGCCACCGTCGACGAAATAGGTCGTCCCCGTCACGTAATCGGCATCCGAAGATGCCAGAAACGCGGCAACCGATGCCACGTCTTCCGGTTTGCCCAGGCGCTTCAGCGGAATATTTTCCAGCAGCGATTTAAGCTTCACCGGGTCGTTTAGCAGTTTCTTGTTGATAGGCGTCTCGATAGCGCCAGGCGCAATCGAGTTGATGGTGATCCCCAGCGGCGCCAGCTCGATCGACAAATTCCGCGTGAGCATCTTGATGCCACCTTTGCTTGCGCAATAGGAGGCAAAGTGCGGAAACGGCAGTTCTTCGTGCACTGAACTGATGTTGATAACCTTGCCGCCGGATTTCGCCTGCATACGGTGCTTCACAAATGCCTGGGTCAGAAAAAAAGGCCCCTTCAGATTCACGTCAAGGACGGCGTCGTAGTCCGGCTCGGTGACGTCCCAAAAATCGGCGCGGCGCTCAAGCCCGGCGTTATTGACCAGAATGTCGATGCGGCCCAGCAGCCGGACGGCCTCGTCCACGAAGCGCTGGCCCTCCGCAACCTTCCCGACGTCACATTGAACCGCTGCTGCTTTTCGGCCCGTTTTCTGCACGGCCGCGGCGACTTCGTCAGCGCCAGCCTTGTTGGAGCGGTAGCACAGCGCCACATCGGCGCCTTCCGCCGCCAAGCGCTCCACAATCGCGCGTCCAATCCCCTGATCGCCGCCAGTAACGGCAGCCACTTTGCCTTCCAATCGGTTCGCCACGTTGCTCTCCTCAGTATTTGTACACCGATGAGATGCGCGGAGCGCGGAATTGTTTCGTGCGGCCCGCGGTCTTCTGCGCACGGGTGTTCATGGGCAGGGGCGCAAACGGTTTACTTATGGAATTTACAGATTGGCCAGAGCGTGGACGAAGGCGTCGAGATTTTGCTTATCGATCCAGATGACTCCCGTACTTACGAAGGTGGGGATTGGCGCGAAGGGATCTTTGGCCCAGCCCACGTCAAGCGATCGAGGTTGATGGCGGTGCAGATCATCGAGCATTTTCAATCCGATGAAGCCCATGCCTGAAGGGTCTTTGCGCAATGGTGCCTTGCATGAAGCCCTTGCGAATCC
>CATPAM010000452.1 GCA_955651735.1 Candidatus Acidiferrales bacterium
CGACGTTGCTGAGCTTCGCCACGTCGGCGGAAAATTCGAGCACTTCACCAGCGTGCAAAGGCGTGCCTGCATCGGCAAGTGCGATGCGATCGCCGGGCTCGACCGATTTTGATGGCGTGCGCGCAGCGGAAGATGCCGCCGCTTTGTTCGTCGTCGCGAATGCGGGGACAGCCCGGGCGCGCTGCGCAGCCTTCGACACTCGGCCGAAAGCGCCAAGCCCATGCGTCCAGTAATACGCTCCGGCGGCGCAGGCCAGCGCGGCGATTACGGCGATCGTTGCGGTGGGCTTGGTCATGCTATTTGTGTGAACCTGGTCTGAAACAATCCGTTGCCTCGCTGCCTTCCGGCGTACAATACATTTTGCGCGCAAAGCGAACGCCGGACAATCGGCGGGTCGGCGCGAATTCTGAGATTATCAAAACGCGATGCGCTCGTCTTTCTGAAGCGCTTTGCTTCCCGCGGCAGCCATCCCTCTGCTGCGAACTCTGGAGGAGGATTGCCTGAATGCGCTTCGTTGTTACAGGCGGCGCCGGCTTTATCGGGTCGAATACGGTGGACGAACTTGTCCGCCGCGGGCACAGCGTGGTGGTGCTGGACGATCTTTCCTCGGGTAAGGAAGAGAACCTCGCGGAAATCCGCAACAAAATCACGTTGATTAAGGGCAGCATTACGGATATCGAAGTGGCCCGTAAAGCCATGCACGAAGCTGAATACGTGGTGCACCTGGCGGCGCGAACTTCGGTCCCCAAATCGGTCAAAGATCCGATTGAGACGAACCGCATCAATATTGACGGCACGTTGAACGTTTTGGTGGCGGCGCGCGACGCGAAAGTGAAGCGCATCGTCTTCGCGGCTTCGTCTTCCGCGTACGGAGAAACGCCCACGCTGCCCAAGATCGAAAAGATGGAGCCGCAGCCTATCTCGCCCTACGGGGTTACAAAGTATGTCGGCGAGTTGTACGCGCAAACCTTCGGCCGTTGCTACGGACTCGAGAATGTGTCTTTGCGCTATTTCAATATTTTCGGTCCGCGCCAGGACCCCGGCTCTCCATACTCTGGCGTGCTGGCCAAATTTTGCACGGCCTTCCTGGAGGAAGGGCAACCTGTGATTTTCGGAGACGGCGAACAAACCCGCGATTTCACGTATGTGGAAAACGCCGTGCAAGCCAATTTGCTGGCCTGTGAAGCTCCCAATGTTTCCGGCAAGGTATTCAACGTCGGCGTCGGCGGCCGCTTCTCGTTGAATCAAACGGTGGCGCTCCTCAACAAGATTTCCGGCAAGAGCCTCGGGACTAAATATGAACCGGCGCGCGACGGCGATATTCGCGATTCGCAAGCGGACATTTCGCAGGCCCGCGAGTTTCTCGGCTACGAGCCGTCCGTAGCGTTCGAAGAGGGTTTGCGGCGCACCTTCGATTGGTACCGCGCGGCGCAAGTAAAGGCCAACTCTACGCCTCCGCCTGCGTCAGCGCCCGCGCCGACTCCCGTAAAATCCTGAAAAATTCTGCCGCGCCAAGATTCTTAAGGCAGACCCGTCTTTCCGTAACTCAGCGGCTCGCCGGCTTTCGGTGTGTCGTAGTTCCAGAAGAAGAGCGGCTCGAGTTTTTTCTGCTCCGGCCAAATCTGGTCCAGAGTATCGCCTTCGAACAGCTCTCCATTCTTCATGACCCAATGAACGCTGTTCGTGTTGTGAATGTCCTCGAGCGGATTCTTATCCAGGATCAGCAGGTCGGCTAGCTTCCCGGGCTCGATCGAGCCGATATCCTGCGGGCGCCCAACAATTTTTGACCCATTTACGGTGGCACATCGCAGCACTTCCATCGGCGTCATTCCGCCACTGGATAGCATCCACATCTCCCAGTGATAGCCGAGGCCTTGCAACTGGCCGTGGCTGCCCACGCCCACCAGTCCGCCCGCACGCTCGAGCTTGGCCATTTGCGCTGCTAGCTTCGGGAACGCAAACTCATCTTTCCGGAACCATCCTCCACGTCGCTTGGTTTTTTCATCGATGATGCGGTGCGGCGTGAAATGGTTGAGCTTGGCGTCGTCGTGAACGTTCGAGTTCTCGTAGAAATAGTCCTCGCCGAACGGTCCGCCGTAATTCACGATGAGCGTCGGAGTCTCGGCGATGCCGGACTGCGCAAACATCTGCAGCACGTCCTTGTAAAGCGGCGTGATGGGCAGTGTGTGTTCGTTGCCGTGGAAGCCGTCGATCACGTGCGTCAGGTTTAGCTTCAGGTCCAGCGCGCCTTCGGTGGTCGGCATCATCTCCAGTTCTTTCGAAGCTTCCACCATAAACTGGCGCTGCTTGCGATTGCCCACCACGTAGCTCTTGATGTTGTGCGTGCCGTAGTATTTCTTGTACTTGGTCAGCACCCCTTTCACGTCCTCGGTCGACTGGAAATTGTTGTCAGAGAAAACGCCTGGTCCGGTGGAAAAGGCACGCAGCCCGATGATGTCTCCCGTATCGACCAGGTCCTGATACGCGAACATATCGTTCGTGCCGGTTTGCACATCGAGGCCCGACGTCACTCCGTAAGCCAGGTTTGCGAGGAACGCCCAGTTCTGCGTATCCAGAATGCCCCGCCGGATTTCCGTCCAGTGCGCGTGCGTATCGACAAAGCCGGGAACAATCGTTTTCCCGCGGACATCGATTACCTTCATGCCCGCAGGAACGCTCCCCTTTGCACCCACGCTTTTGATGCGATTGTTCTCCACCACAATGTCGGCACTCTTCAGCACTTCTTCGGAACCGGCGGCGCCCTTCATCGTAATTACTGTCGCTCCGCGCAGAACTACAGTGCCTTTCGGCATCTTGCGCGGCGCTTCCACGGTGACGGTGATCTCCTCGACGTTTTTGTCCTGCTCTTTGAATTTCTTCTCTTCCTTCTCTTCCTCTTTCTTCGCTTCGCTATGGGTGGCGCGAGCGTCTTTCTTATCCGCGGCTTCCTTGTTGTCTCCCTCCTTTTTCTCGCTTTCTTTCTTCTCTTCCTTCGGCGGCTCAAACGAGATCGCGCTGACCGGCTCGCGGAACAAACTCGCGCCCACTGCCCAAGTGATGGTCTTGCCGTCGTCGGCCCAGGCAAAATAGTCCGCGCCAATGTCCGTCAGCCGCTTCACGGGCACCGAAGCAGAAGCGACATTCACGGTCGGCACTTCACCGCCCACGATTGGCATGGCGAGTAGGTAGAGCTGATTGCTGACGTGCGCCAGTGCCCACTGGCCGTCCGGACTCGGCTGCACGTCATCGGCCGCCACCGGCTCTTCCGCGTAAAATATTCCTTGGCCTTTCACTTGAAGATGTGTGCGCCGGTCCGTGCCGTCATAGCGCAACGACACCAATCCCTGCGGGGTATAAACGTAAATGCGGTCCTTCTCATGCGTGAAATGCGGGCCGCCCGCGCCGCGAGCCGGCAGGATCAGGCTGGCGTCACCGCCGTCCGCCGGAATCCAAATAAGGTCCGCGTTCGCCGTCTGTCCGCCGTCGAATTCGCTGTTTTCGCGGTCATACGCATTGCCGCGCAGGGCCACGATTTTCGTGCCGTCAGGCGACCACGCTGGGTTGCTGTAGACTCCGGCCGACTTCGACAATTGCTGTGGCGTTCCTCCCGCCGCCGGCACTTTCCAGAGCTGTCCGCCTTCGTTCGACCAAGTTACGTACGCGATCGTCTTGCCGTCCGGCGACCATGCGGGCTGAAATTCGCGCGCGTTGCCGGTCGTCACACGCCGCGGTTTCCCGCCGGGTAAATCCAGCGTGTACAGGTGGGTCAACGCGGAAAACGCTAATTTCTTGCCGTCCGGCGATTCCGCGGGATCCTGGATCAGCCGCGCCTTTACCGTCCCTTCTTCCACTCTTTGCGGAAAATCCAGCTTTGGCCCCAGCTCTTGGGAGACTTGGGC
The DNA here is from genome assembly GCA_955651735.1 of Candidatus Acidiferrales bacterium. GTDB lineage: Bacteria > Acidobacteriota > Terriglobia > Acidiferrales > UBA7541 > Acidiferrum. Next base: position 3,900 of record CATPAM010000452.1, read on the forward strand.
GGTAAACGGAATCACCGTGTCGGTTCCCGTCGCCAGATTCAACCGTCGAATCTTTCCGTCCTGGTTGTAAACAATTTCCTTCCCCTCGGGCAGGAATGCATACCCTGGGAAAAGATCGCGGGTGAAGCGCGATTCCTGATCATCGCGCGTGACGGGATACTTTACCCAACGATCGTCGCCGCTCTGCAAATTGCGAACGCGCAATCCGCTTTCCGCCTCGTAGCGCGTCACGTACAGAATTTGCGTCCCGTCTGGCGAGAGCACCGGCCGGAAGCTGCTCTCCAGTTGCTGCAGCAGAACGTCCTCGTCGCCGGTTTTGCGGTCGCGGCGTGCGATCTGCCATAGCGGAAGCTGCGCATTGTAGGAAAAGCCGCCGTGGCGCATGGCGTAGTAGAGATACTTGCCATCCGCGGAAGCCACGACGCCCAGGGCGTTGTGGCGCTGGTCGCGCGGCGTAGCCGGCGCAGGCTTGGCCTTGGTGACCTGCACACCGGACCCGCCCTGCACGTGGTACATCCAGATTTCAAAGGTATTGATGCCGAAGCCTGCTTTGGACACAAATACATAATTTGCGTCCGGCGACCAACTCGGCGAGGCGAATTCGCCACTGGGATCCTTGGAGATTTGTTTCGCATCGCTCCCGTCGGCACGCATAATCCAGACGTTTTCGTTCCCGTCGCGGTCGGAGAGAAACGCGATCCACTTTCCGTCAGGAGAGAACTTCGGCTGGCTGTCAAAGGCCATTCCGCCGGAGATCACCTTGGCCTCCCCGCCCGCGATGGGCAGGGTGTAAATGTCCCCCAGCAATTCGAAGGCAATGGTTTTGCCGTCGGGCGAAACGTCCAGCGAGATCCAGGTGCCTTCGTCGGTCGTAAATTCGATTTTTCGATCGGACTTCAGCGACAGCCCTTTCTTTTCGTCCTTCTTCTCATCCTTTTTTTCTTCTTTCTTCTCCTGGCTGCCACTGTTTTCCGGTCGGGCAAAATCCGCCGCGAAAAGATCCCCTGCCGCCAGCCCGAACATCACCGCCAGCACCGCCCACCACGCGCTCACAGTAC
>CATPAM010000453.1 GCA_955651735.1 Candidatus Acidiferrales bacterium
GGCGCGGTCCGCGCGAAGTTCCTGATTGCCGCGTTCCTGCGCATCGAAACGGCGATGGTCCATTGGTTTTTCCACGATGCGATTATTAGTGGATTCTTAGGCGCGGGCGTCTTGTGGTTCGTTGTGACTCCAGCGTGCTATGGAAGGAACGTGCGTATACGCCGGGGCAAATGCGCGCGTTCATGTGGGCTTGGAACGGCGCAGCGGCCCTGGGCATGTACTGGAATTGGTTGACGGCTGGCTTAACCAACGTCCATTGAATGCCCTCGCGCTTTGAGTTTGTGGCGGCGGCGAACCTTTTGTGCGTTCGTGTCATCATATCGGTAGAAACAACCGATGCAGTTCTCCCAGTCCGGCCTGCTCGGTTCAGGGGGGAATTGTCCGCCCATGATTGATTTCTTAGCCCGTCCGCACTTTATTGCGGCTGCCTCATTTCTTTTTTTCACGTTGTCCCCGGTTGCGAGCCAGGCGCAAGGAATCTCGCCAGAACCAGCGCGGACGCAATCTTCAAATAGCGCTTCGACTTCGTCTTCGACCTCGAGCCCGCATGCCACGCCGGACCCTTCCGATCTGGAAGTTTCCTGGCGCAAGATGCCGGCCAGGTTTTTGCACGATGAACGTAACATGTGGCTTTTTCCGGTGAAGCTCGCGGAAGGAAAGCACTGGCTGCCCACGGCGATTATCGTGGGTGGCGCAGCTGTGTTCATCAAAGAAGATCCGCCGCTCGAGCGCAAGGTGCGGCAGACCGATATTTTCAGCGAATATAACAAGGTCTTGAAGAGTTCCGTGAGCGGCGGGCTGATCGCCGTTGTGCCGGCGGGCTTCTATGCGCTGAGTCTGTTGCGTCACGATTCCTACGGGCAGGGCACGAGCTTGCTGGCTGGCGAAGCCGTCGCGAATGACGCCGTGCTAATGATCATTTTGAAAGCTATAACCCGGCGCGCGCGGCCATCGGAGTTCCCGCCGAATGGCGCGTACAACGATACGTTCTTCGCCACGCGCAATTCCTTTTTTGGCAACGGCAGCAGCTTCCCTTCTGCTCACGCCATGATGAGTTTTTCCGTAGCGACTGTGTTTGCGCAACGGTATAAGCAACACAAGTGGGTTCCCTATGTTGCTTACGCGCTGGCTACGGCCATCAGCTTCTCGCGCGTAACCACCGGCGCGCATTTCCCTTCCGACGTTTTCATCGGCGCAGCCACAGGGTTCGCCATTGCGCGCTTCGACGTATTGCGGCACTAATTTCCGGCAAGACGCCACGCTACCAATGTGCAGTCGGCGTGAAACGCCGTTATGCTTTTTGGGCGTGGCGGCGTAGGAACGTCGGCACGTCGAGGTCGTCCGCAGGCACCTCGCGGCCAACTTCGCGGACATTTTCCTGAACCTGGTGCACGACGTTGGCCTGATGGGGCTGCGGTTGCGGCGGCTCGGGAGCTTCGCGGCCGGCCTTCCAGGTCTTGGGCATGAAGGATGGGCGCTGCGTTTGTTTCTTGTTGGCTTCCTTAAAGCCCGCAGCGATGACGGTGATTTTAACGGTGTCTTTCATCTGATCGTCTTGCACAGCGCCAAAAATAATGTTGGCGTTTTCGTGCGCGGCTTTTTGGATGACCGACGACGCTTCATGCACTTCGTGCAGGGTGAGGCTGGAGCTGCCGGAAATGTTGATAAGGATGCCCTGCGCGCCCTGGATGGAATTATCTTCGAGCAGCGGGCTGGCGATGGCGCGATTCGCCGCGTCGACCGCGCGGTTAGTGCCGGTGGCGACCGCGGTGCCCATCACGGCGTAGCCCTGGCCGTGCATGATGGCCTTCACGTCGGCGAAATCACGATTGATGATGCCGGGTACGGTGATGATGTCAGAGATGCCTTGCACCGCCTGGCGCAGAATATCGTCGGCAATGCGGAAGGCGTCGAAGAAACTGGTGCCGCGCTCGACGGTTTCCATCAAGCGCTCATTGGGAATGACGATGACGGTGTCCACGGCGCTGATGAGCTCTTGCAGCGCCTGCTCGGCTTGCAGCATGCGGCGCTTGCCTTCAAACGCAAACGGCTTGGTGACCACCGCAACGCTCAGCGCGCCGAGTTCGCTGGCGAGCGAAGCCACAACCGGCGCAGCGCCGCTGCCGGTGCCTCCGCCGAGGCCGGCGGTGATGAAAATCATGTCCGAGCCTTCAAGAGCCTCGATAATTTTTTCCGTGTCTTCGAGCGCAGCTTTGCGGCCAACCTCGGGGTTGGCGCCCGCGCCCAGTCCTTTCGTCAGCTTCGCGCCGAGCTGCAGCTTCACTGGAGCTTGCGATAGCTTCAGCGCCTGCAAGTCCGTATTGGCTGCAATGAACTCGACACCTTCCACCTTGGCCCGAATCATGCGGTTCACGGCATTGCAGCCGCCACCGCCCACGCCGATGACCTTGATTTTCGCCGGCTGAAGCTCCTCGCTGAAGCTCATCCGGATCCCCGTTTCTTTATTCATGCGCCCCTCGTTCTTCTCCAGACTTGCCGCGCGCCGCTCGGGTGGGTTACGACGCGCCGGCAAACATGGACTTCAGTTTCGATACCAGATTCCCGGTGCGCTGCGGCGCCGCCCGCCGCGCCTTCGCACCGTACAGCACGAGCCCGACAACCGTTGCATATTCCGGCTGGGCCACCTGCTCGGGCATATCGGCGAGGCCCTTGGGCTCCGCGATGCGCATGGGCAAGTGGAAATACAGTTCCGCAAGATCGATGAGACTGTTGAGCTTTGCGCCGCCGCCGGCGAGCACGAATCCCGCAGGGATTTGTCTGTCGAGTCCGGCGCGCTGCAGATCGTCGCGAATCAACACCAGTAGTTCCTTCGCGCGCGGCTCGATGATGTCCGTAAGCTGGCGCGCGAAAATCGTGCGAGGAGGGCGGTCGCCGACGCTGGCGATCTGGAAGGGATGGTCTTCCTGCAGCAGGGAAAGGGCCGCGCAGCCGTGGTGGCGCTTGATGCGCTCGGCTTCGGGAATCGGCGTGCGCAACCCGACGGCGAGATCGTTGGTGAAATGATCGCCGCCAACCGGCACTGCACCGGTGTGGCGCACCACCCCGCCGCCGTAGACGATTAGCTCCGTGGTGCCGCCACCGATATCCAGCAGGCAGCAGCCGAGGTCGCGCTCGTCTTGCGTGAGGCACGATTCGGCGGAGGCCAGCGGCTCAAGAACGGTATCGCTGATCAAGATTCCCGCGCGATTTGCGGCGGTGACCAGATTTTGTGTCGCGGCGATCGAGGACGTGACGAGATGAACATTGGCTTCCAGGCGCTGGCCCACCATGCCAATGGGATCGCGAATGCCGTCTTGCGCGTCGACCAGAAATTCGTGCGGCAAAACGTGCAGCACTTCGCGGTCCGGCGGCAACGTGATGTTGCGCGCGGCGTCGATGGCGCGGCGCACATCTTCGCGCTCAATGTCGCGCGGGCGGTGGCCGATGCTGACGCCGCCGCGGCTGTTTACACCGCGCACATGGCCGCCGGCCACGCCGATCACCGCGGACTCCACGGGAACGTTGGCGACTCCTTCGGCTTCTTCTACTGCGCGGCGAATGGAGCTCACCGTCGAATCGAGATTCACGATGAGACCTTTGCGCAGGCCCTTCGATTCCGCGGCGCCCAGCGCGAGAAATCTCACCTGCTCATCGTCGACCTCGGCGATCAGGGCGCACGTTTTCGTGCTGCCGATATCCAGCCCGACTAAGTATTTGTCCTTCTTCGCCAAACTTGCTCCTGGTCCGCTGCTATTTCGTCTTCGTAGCGGAGGCGGTGCTCGCATCCGGGTTCAGCACCACCTGCTTGGCATACTGTAAATCGATGGAGTGGACGCGGCCATTGCTGGCCTGCCACTGCGCGAAATTTTCGACGACCATGCGGTATTTACTTGTGAAGTCACCCGTGCCGAAATGAATCGTGAGCGCTTGCGTATCGCTGGCGCTGGCGATGCCGGTCATTACCGCGCGCAAATCCTTCGGATTGGCGAGGTCCACCTCGCTAACGCGGTCGGACGAGCCGGAGCGCACCAGGTCGATGCCTTTCATGAAC
>CATPAM010000454.1 GCA_955651735.1 Candidatus Acidiferrales bacterium
ATGCAGAACTTCCAGTTGCCCGATGGTTGGGATAAGGACCTGCCCAGCTTTCCCGCGGACGCCAAGGGCATGGCCACGCGCGAATCTTCCGGCAAAGTGCTGAACGCGCTGGCAAAAAATATCCCCTGGCTCCTCGGCGGCTCCGCGGACCTGGCGCACTCGAATAAAACCAACCTGACGTTCGAGGGCGCGGGAGACTTCTACGCGAACCAATACCGCGGCCGCAATTTGCATTTCGGGGTGCGCGAACACGCCATGGGGGCGGCCGTCAACGGCTTGAGCGTTTCTCGCTTGCGCGCCTTCAGCGCCACGTTCTTCAACTTCAGCGACTACATGCGCCCGAGCATGCGCCTCGCGGCGCTGATGGAAACGCCGTCTATCTTCATCTTCACACACGACTCCATCGGCCTCGGCGAAGACGGCCCCACGCACCAGCCCATCGAGCAGCTTGCCGCGCTTCGCGCCATGCCCAACATGATCGTGCTCCGCCCCGGTGATGCCAACGAAGTTGTGGAAGCTTACAAAGTCATCGTTCAGCTTCGGCACAGCCCGGCCACTCTGGTGCTGACTCGCCAAGCGCTCCCCACGTTCGACCGCAGCAAGTACGCGGCGGCTTCCGGCGTCGCTAAAGGTGCCTATGTGCTAGCGGACGCCGCAAACGGCAAGCCGGATGTAATTCTGATGGGCACCGGCAGCGAAGTTCAGCTCTGCATGACCGCCTACGAAAAACTGAAAGCTGAAGGCATCAACGCGCGTGTGGTGAGCATGCCCTCCTGGGAGCTCTTTGAAAAGCAAGACGTCGCCTATCGCGAAAGCGTGTTGCCTTCCGGCGTTACGGCGCGCGTCAGCGTCGAAATGGCGGCGACGACTGGATGGGAACGCTACGTCGGGCCGAAGGGCAAAATGATTGGCATGCATAGCTTTGGCGCTTCCGCGCCTTTGAAGGATTTGCTCAAGAGATTCGGCTTCTTGCCGGAAAATGTGGTGGCAGCGGCCAAAGAAGTCCTGGGAAAGTGAGCAGCAGATGAAACTGGTGATTGGCTCGGATCACGCCGGCTTTCAGTTGAAAGTCTCTATTGGGGACTTGCTGCGCTCGCTAGGCCATGAAGTGCTGGACGTGGGCGCGTTCAACGAAAATCCCTCCGACTATCCGGATTTCGCCGAAGCTGTGGGCCGCGCGGTGGTGGACAAAAAAGCGGAGCGCGGCGTGCTTATCTGCGGCAGCGGTGTGGGAGCCAGCGTTGCGGCCAACAAAATTCCCGGCGTTCGCGCCGGCATGTGCCACGACACTTATTCCGCGCATCAAGGAGTGGAACACGACGACATCAATGTCCTCGTGCTCGGCTCGCGCGTCGTAGGAGTTATGCTCGCGCAAGATTTGGTAAAGGCTTTCCTGGGCGCCAAATTCACCAATGAGGAGCGGCACGTCCGCCGGCTCAATAAAGTCAAGGCCATTGAAGCGAAGTACGCGGCGGGAGGGAGACTATAGAGGCGGGGTTTAGCCCGGCAAGTAGGTGTCGAACCGTGCCGCTAGGGAATAAGCACCTTCTCGTCAAAGTCCTTGCTTGAGGGCGGCGAGAGCGGGCAAGCCCCGACCCCGCGGCGTACAATACTAGTTCAAGAAGTCTTGCAGCAAAGGAGAACGTCATGACAACCACAACAACGCTTCCGAACCTTGGAGCAAAAGGCGCCAACCCGCTCAAGGGTTTGCTGGAATACGGACAATCGCCTTGGATGGACTACGTCCGCCGCGACCTGCTGACCAGCGGCGCGCTCAAGAAATTGATTCAAGAAGACGGCCTGATGGGAATGACTTCCAACCCTACCATTTTCGAGAAGGCCATCACTGGGAGCAAGGATTACGCGGACATCCTGGAATCGCCGGAAGCCAAGAAGCTCGACGCCAAAGGCGTGTACGAAAAGATCGCTATCCGCGACGTCCAGGATGCCACCGACATCTTCAAGCCCGTGTACCAGCAGACCAAGCGGCGCGACGGCTACGTCAGCCTGGAAGTCTCGCCGCTGCTGGCCAACGACACACAAGGCACGATCGACGAAGCGCGCCGCCTGTGGAAAAGCGTCGGGCGAGAAAACGTAATGATCAAGGTCCCAGGCACGAAGGAAGGTCTGCCCGCCATTCGGCAGCTCCTCGAAGAAGGGATCAACATCAACATCACGCTGTTGTTCGCGCAGCCGGTCTATGAACAAGTAGCGGAGGCCTTCCTTGCTGCTCTCGAAGCTCGCGCGAAAAAAGGCCAGGACATCAGCCACATCGCCAGCGTGGCCAGCTTCTTTGTCAGCCGCATCGATACCCTGATCGACAGCCAAATCGACGCCATATTGAAAACGGAAACCGATGCGAACCGGCGCGCGCTGCTGACCAGCCTGCAGGGAAAAATCGCCATCGCCAACGCCAAGCTCACTTATCGCAAATACCAGGAACTTGTTGGCGGGCCACGCTGGAAGGCCCTCGCGGCCAAAGGCGCGCAGCCGCAGCGTCTGCTCTGGGCCAGCACCAGCACCAAGAATCCGAAATATCGCGACGTGCTGTATGTCGAAGAGCTGATCGGCAGGGATACGGTCGACACCATTCCTCCGGCCACCTTCGACGCCTTCCGCGATCATGGACGACTGCGCGCGAGCCTCGCGGAAAACGTCGACGAAGCCGCGAAAACAATGGCTTCGCTTGAAAAGGCCGGCATTTCCATGAAGGAAGTCACAGAAAAGCTTGTCGTGGACGGCGTGAGGCTGTTCGCCGATGCGTTCAGGCAATTGCTGGAGGCCACGGGCAAGACCGCTGGCGTACGTGCGTGAGCCTTAATTCCCAGCTCTACATGCTGCCGGAGAAGCTGGAAGGTCTCGTCAAGGCTTCTCTCGATGATTGGAAAAAGAACGACAAGGTTCGCCGCCTGTGGCAGCGCGACGCCTCGGTCTGGACCGGCAGCGATGAAGGGCAGTGGCTAGGCTGGCTGGACATCACCGAAAAGCAGCTTGCGCAGCTCGACGTCTTCAAAAAAGTCGCGGCGGACGTGAAGAAGGCCAAGTTCAAGCACGCGTTGCTACTGGGCATGGGTGGGTCCAGCCTCTGCCCGGAAGTTCTGCGCATGACTTTCGGCAAGATCAAGAGTTTTCCCGCGCTGCACGTGCTGGATTCCACCGACCCCGCGCAGATTAAAGCCATCGAGGCCCAAGTCGATCTCAAGAGCACGATCTGCATCGTCTCCAGCAAATCCGGGAGCACGCTCGAGCCCAACATCTACAAGCAGTATTTTTTCGAGCAGATCAAGAAGAAGGTCGGTGCGCAGGAAGCCGGCAACCGCTTCATCGCTATCACCGATCCCAGCTCCAAAATGCAGCAAGTCGCGGAAGCCGACAAGTTCCGGCACATTTTCTTCGGCGTGCCCAGCATTGGTGGACGCTATTCCGCGCTGTCCAATTTCGGAATGATTCCCGCGGCTATCATGGGTCTCGATGTCGCAAAATTCCTCAAGAACACACAGGAAATGGTGAAGGCTTGCGGCGCCAGCGTCGCCGCGGACAGGAATCCGGGCGTACTACTCGGCGCCATTCTTGGCACCGCAGCGAAGGAAGGCGTCGATAAAGTCACGATTATCTCGTCCCCCGACATTTCGGATCTTGGTGCGTGGCTGGAGCAACTGATCGCAGAATCGACCGGAAAACAGGGCAAGGGCATTATTCCTGTCGATCGCGAAAAACTCGCTAAACCGGAAGCCTATGGCAACGATCGGCTCTTCGCGTATCTTCGCCTTGAAACCAAGCCGGACAAGAAGCAGGACGCCGCGGTGGCCGCGTTGGAAAAAGACGGTCTGCCTGTCGTGCGCATCTCCGTGAAAAACGCTTATAACC
>CATPAM010000455.1 GCA_955651735.1 Candidatus Acidiferrales bacterium
GTGTTTTCCTGGGGAGCTTGGCAAAGACGAGGTCGTAGGATTCGCGGAGCAAGCCGGCGAGCTCTTCTTTCGGCAAGGCGTCCTTCGTTTCCAACGCGACCCATTGCGCCCGGGCCAGGTACGGTGCGGGAATGATGCCGGCGCGTTCGGTGAGGTCCGCAAAATTTTCGGCGGAACATTTGAACGAAAGCCAGACTTTCGCCGGTTCCAGAACGGTCACGGCAAAAATCTTTCCGCTTGTTCGGAAAGTCAGATCAACACCCCAGGTGACCTGCTCGGTTGCGTGGGGGAAGGAGAGGCATAGGTCGCGGACCCAATCGACATCTAGCTGCATGGGCAAGAGTCTAGGGGAAATTTGGAGCTTTTGCGGAGAATTTTGAACGGTCAGTCTGCTTAGTCGACGCCGATGTCTTCGTTCCAAATGGCGGGATTTGCGCGGATGTAGGCGGCCAAGAGCTCGATGCACTCGGCGGAGTGGAGGTCGATAACGTCGACGCCATTTTCGCGGAGCCAGTCGATGCCGCCCTGGAAGTTGACGGACTCCCCGACAATTACAGTGGGGATGCCGAATTGGCGGACGAGGCCGCTGCAATACCAGCATGGCGCCAGCGTGGTGACCATAATTTTGTCGCGATAGGTGCGCTGGCGGCCGGCGCGGCGGAAGGCGTCGGTTTCTCCGTGGATGGCGGGGTCGTTGTCCTGGATACGGCGATTGTGGCCACGCCCCAGCAGATTTCCCGGATGATCGAAGAGAGCGGCGCCGATGGGAATGCCGCCTTCGGCAAGGCCCTGGCGCGCTTCAGCGATGGCGATTTTCAGCATTTGCTGGTAGTTGGCCCGAATGTTTTCAGGATGATTCGTCATGCGATTTCCTTTGCGCGCCACCGACGGCGCTCGCTGGCTGGTTGCAGGTCACCGTTCCGGTAGCTTCGTTGTTCCCTCCAGTAAATAACGGCCGTTCTCCGCGGTGTCAATCCGCAGCATCGATGGGGACGCGCACGGATTCCTTTGCAGTGGAGAGGACGATGGTGGTGCGTGTGCGGGCGACACCGAGCTTGTCTTTCAGCTGTGTTGCGAGCAAATGATCAAGATCCTGGGTGCCACGGCAGCGCACCTTGAGGAGGTAATCGTCGTCGCCGGCAACGTGGTGGCACTCGGCAACCTGGTCCATTTTGGAGATGGCGCGGAGAAAGGCGGCACGGTTGCGGTGGCTGGCGAGCGAGACGGAGACATAGGCAGTGAGCGGGTAGCCTACCAACGCCGGATCCACGAGGGCGGCGTAACCGCGGATGATGCCGCGCTGTTCGAGCTTGCGGACGCGATCGGCGGTGGAGGGAGCGGAAAGGCCGAGGAGCTGGCCGAGCTCGGCCCAGGTAGTGCGGCCGTTGCGCATCAGGATTTGCAGGGCCTTCACATCCAATGACGAGATTGATATTTTCCTACGAAACGATGGAATTGACATAATATTTCCTTCGATTCATAATACACGGCAGGTAAGGAGAAAGGAATCGAATGGACACGCATTCTACCGCAACCGGAAACACGGATTCCAGCAAGCCGACGCCGAATCGGGAGACGTTCGCGCTGCTGGCGAGCGAGAGCGAGTTGCAACGATTCGTGGAAGCGTGGAAAGCGGGAAGATTGCCAAAGTCTGAGTGGACGCACTCGGCGCATGTGGCGATGGCGGCGTATTTTGCGTTTGACCATGCGGCGGACGCGACGTTCGCGATCATGAAAGCTGGGATTTTGCACCACAACACGTCGGTGGGTACGCCGAATACGGAGGACAATGGCTACCATGAAACGTTGACGCGATTTTGGGCCGGGGAGATAGCAGCGTTCGTTCGGACTGGCCGCTTCACCTCGCGATTGGAGACGGTGCGGGCGGCAGTCAAGGAGTTCGGCGGGGACCGCGACCGGTTCCGGCAGTTTTACAGCTTTGACGTGGTGCGAGACCGGCGAGCAAGGCGGGAATGGGTAGCTCCGGACTGCGAGCCCGTAAAGAAATAGCGGCCGGACAACTTGAGCGCGTTTGAGGAACAACGGCGTGTATGCCGGGCCACGCACCCCGGCCATCCCTTCTTTATCTAAATGCCTTCCATACAATAACTTAGCTTCTGGCAGGGCTCTTGCTGGTTTACTGGCACGATGTTGCTGGGCAGGAGGCGACTATGCTGGGACGCGCACTGTTTATTGTGGTTGTGGTTGCCGTCGGCGCGATAGGGCTTGCCGGCTGTGGTGGAGAGGCGGCGCGATCGGCGCAGACGACGCGCGCGCAGACAAGTTCTGCCGGTGCGGGCCCGAACAAGAATTCAAGCCAAGCTGCTTTCGCCGCCAAACCCGCGCGTCCCTCGCGAAAGGAATTCGCACGCGAGGCGTCTCTATCCATTTACCACAGTCCGGAGGAGGGAATTTCGTTTCGCTATTCGAGGAACTTTTCCCTGGAAGAAGGGGATGTGCAGGAGAGTTCGTTCTTCCTGAAACGGCAGGAAGATTTGGATAGTGAGCAGCCGGGTGCAACGCTGCTGGCGACGGTGCTGATCCCGGAGGACGGCTATCCGAACACCACGTTTGAGCACGGCTCGCTGCAATTGGTGGTCAATGAGACGGGCACAGAGAAAGACTGTCGAGAGTCACCTCTTGTGGGGGCTTACAGAAACGAGACGAGAACGATGACGGTTCAAGGAATCGTGTTTCGTTGGAGCGGGAGAGAGAGCGAAACGGCGGGGACCAAAATTCTAGAACGCGCGTACGTCGGATATTCGCAGACTACTTGCTACGAATTCTTGCTGACGGTTGCGGCGGAAGAAGCGCCGGACCCGGACGGCTTCCGGAAACCTGCGGACACAGCCAAGATTATGAAACAACTGGAGAAGACTGTGGCAAGCGCGCAATTTTTCCCGAAGAGCGTGGCGCCGGCTGAAAACAACGAAGAGGTGGCTGATTCGCTTGTGATTACAACCAGCGGCAAGCAGGTGACGTGCTGCCGACCGAAACCAAGACAGTAAGCAATGGCCGCCCCGGAAGGGAGGATTACGTGGGTTAAGTGGCGTATCTGTAGTAGCAGATTCGTTAGAACATAAGTTGTAGAGCGATTGCAAAGCACGTTTCCGTTCGGAATTCCAACCAGATTTCCTCCCTCTCGAAAGGGAAACGCCAGCAGGCCGTAGGCTGCGCCCATGTTTTGCCTGAGGCGGGCGTCGGGTCATCACTCGCCCTGGAATCTCGATAGGGAGGAAATCATGCGTTTTACGAAAATTCTGTTGGTGTGTCTTGGGCTGGTGTTACTCGCAGGTTTGCGCGGGAATCACGGCTGGGCAGCAGCGGGATCAATAAATCCGCACTTGAAAGCAACATGCCTTGTGGATGGAGGAGATCCGCTGCCGAGGCCTCCTCTTATGGCAGACGGCGGGGATCCGTTACCGCGACCGCCGCAACGGTCGGAGTTCGTTGATGGAGGAGATCCGCTGCCTAGACCGCCGCTGGCATTTGCTGCTTAGCGAAAGGAAGCGAGTCGCGGGAAAGATGAACCGCATCTTTCCCGCGGCTCATGCTAGTATTCGCATCGCAAGTCTTGCCAGAATAGCTTACTGCTCTGGAGAAAGATGCTCAGCCAATCGATCTGGTGGAGCAGCATCGTGCTGGAAGTTTTCCTGCTGACCCGAGGAGTGAGCGGGCGCCTAATCTTTCGTTACCCGGTTTTCTACGGATACATTTCCTTTGTTCTTGCGCAGTCCATTTTTCGTTCTTTCGTTCGTCGATGGAGCGAGGA
>CATPAM010000456.1 GCA_955651735.1 Candidatus Acidiferrales bacterium
CCGTTGCTCGGTGGGTATGCCGTGGACGATGAAGGTGTCCGCGCGCAGAAAGTCACCGTGGTGGACAAGGGCAATTTGACGGAACTCCTGATGTCGCGCCGACCCGGGCCGGATTCGAACAGTTCCAATGGCCACGGGCGCTCGGGGTTTTTGGGCGACGCCAAAGCGACCATGAGCAACCTCTTTTTCAACGCCTCCGAAACGCTCTCGCCCGCGGAGTTGAAGAAAAAATTCCTGGCCGAATGCCGTTCGGAAAAGTTGGAGTACTGCATCATCGTGCAGGAGATGGACAATCCTGCGCTCAGCCTTTTGCACCAGGAAGATTTTTCAGAGCTGCTTGCTAGCTTCGGAGGAGGCGTTGGAACCGGCGACCGCCTGCCGTTGCTGGTATACAAGGTTTACCCGCAGGACGGCCGTGAAGAGCTTGTTCGCGGAGCGCGCATCGTCGGCTTGAACACGCGCGCGCTTCGCAATCTCGCCGGCGTCGGTAACGACAATTTCGTCTACAACTACATGCAAAGCCAGAATCCCGGCTTCGCAGGCACGGCGCTGGGCGCGTTCGGATCGGCGCAAAGCGGTTTGCCAGCCTCGGTCGTGGCTCCGTCACTGTTCTTTGAAGAGGTGGAGGTGCGCGGCGCGCGCGGAGAGCCGAAGCGGCTGCCGCTGTTGCCGGCACCTCCGCTGAGCGCCGCGAAGTAATTATTTGCAGGCGCGCCGGCCGCCTACCCAGCTTACTCTCGGCCACCTGTTTCACCGATGGGCGGGAACCCACAGCTTACGCTCCTGCATGAATTCCGCGGCGTTGCGCTTTCTGCCAAGAAGCAACTCCTGACCCTCGCGCGTTCTCTAGGCACGCAGCGCGCGTTCCTACCTTCACGTCAGCTCTGCCTGCGCAACTAAGCGAAAGGGCGTGGAGTGCGATAGTCTAAGCGGACCGTGATGACTGCTCGCGTCGTCGAGGAAGTGAAGGAAAAGAAGCGCGCGGCCTTGCTGAGCGTGGGCTCGGCGCTCGTGCTCGTCTCGCTCAAGACTTTCCTCGTACTCCGCACCGGCAGCTTGGGCGTGTTGTCGGAAGCGCTGCACTCCGGGCTCGATCTGATAGCCGCCATCATCACGTTTTTGTCGGTTCGCGTTTCCGACGAGCCCGCAGACGAAAGACATCCCTACGGTCACGGCAAATTTGAAAATTTTTCGGCGTTTGTCGAGACGGGATTGCTGTTGCTGACCGCACTGTACATTATTTATGAGGCGTTCAGCCGGCTCTTTTTCCGCAGCGTGCACATCGAGCCGAGCATTACGGCCATCGTGGTTTTGTTCTGCGCGCTGGGCATCGATCTCACGCGTGCCCGGGCGCTATCGCGCGTGGCGAAGAAATTTTCCAGCGAAGCGCTGGAGGCGGATGCGCTCCATTTCTCGACGGATGTCTGGAGCACGATCGTCGTCATCATTGGTGTGGGTTTAGTGTGGGCCGGTGAAACTTGGAACGTGCCCTATTTGATCTACGCCGACGCGCTTGCCGCCTTAGCGGTTGCGGCGGTGATCCTGTGGGTCGGATCGCAACTCGGGCGGCGTACCGTGGACGCCCTGCTGGACGCTGCGCCGGAGGGATTGCAGCAGGAGATTGCCCGCGCCATTGCGCGCATGGACGGTGTGCTGGACGTCGATCGCGTCCGCGTCCGCCGCGCAGGCAGCCGCCATTTCGTGGATGCCACGGTGAGCGTCGCGCGTACGGCAAGCCTCGAGCAGGTTCACGCGCTCAGCGACGCCATCGAGAAACGCGTCGGAGAAATCGTTCCCTCCGACGTAATGGTGCACGCGGAACCCCGCGCGCCGCAGGGCGAGCACCTGTTCGAGGCCATTCGCGCCGTGGCGCAGCGCAGGGGGCTGGGGATTCACGACCTGAGCGCGCTGCAGCAGCAGGGCAAGCTTTTCGTGGAGCTGCATCTCGAGGTCGATGAGAATTTAAGCTTGCGGGAGGCGCACCGCCAAGCCACCGAGCTCGAAGAAGGAATTCGCGAGCTGCGCGACGGTCCCATTGATGTGAACATTCACATTGAGCCGCTCGGAAGGCATATCGCCACGCCCGACACCGGCGCCGGGGAGATGAAGCAGCTTTCGCGCGCTGTCGAGGAATTCTTGAATTCGCTCCCCGCGGAGTTCGACGAACTGGTGAACTGCCACGACGTGCGCACGAGGCAGGTCGAGCACCACATTTTGGTTTCCTGCCACTGCACGATGAAAGGCGCGCTGCCCATCACGCAGATTCACGACGTGACCGCGGCCCTTGAAGATCGCGTGAAGGAGCGCTTCCCCCAGATTCACCGGGTCACCATTCACCCCGAACCCGTCGAGGGCTAGTCCGTGGGCGCGCTGTCTGAAAAAACTTGCGCGGCCAGAGCCAGCAGCGCCGGATAACACACCAGCACATAGCGCGGCTCCGGCGTTTCAAGCGTAGTCAGAAACGCCGTGCGCAACGCGATAAAGGTCGCGAGCAGCGCGATCGCGCCTGGTGCGGCCGGCGGCCGCCGCCACAGCCGCGCCGCGCCCCAAAGCGCCAGCGCGATGTACCCGACGTTAAGCAGGAACAAGCCGGCGGTGACGGATTGATCGATGGGATCGTCCTCCCACGACCGCGCCAACGGGAAGACCGTGCCGGAAAAGGGGAGCAGCTCGATGCGCGGCGTGAACCACACCGTAAGCGCGCGTGCCGCGGGGAGCCAAAGGTATGTGCGCAGCGGACGGCGTGCGGTGCGTTCGCGAGCGAGCTGCGCGAAAGCGGCGTCTTCCTCCGGCGTGAGCGTCAGGTCGTTGTTGTATTGCTCGAGAATCATGGCGACGCGCTCTTTCTCGGCGGGCGTGTCGAAAGCGCGCGCGGGAATTTCGTCCACGTTAATGACTTCCTCGTTGACCCTCCAAGGCACGAGATAGACGTCGCGAAAACGAAACAGCCACGTCTTCTCCCAGCTCATCAAGCCGTAAGAAACCAGCTCGCCCGGAAGATTGGAATTTTTCGGGGCCAGAGGCTGAAACTCATGCAAAGTGAGTGCATTGCGAATTGTCCAGGGCATCAGAGGAAGGGCGCAGAGCGCGGCCATCAGTGCGATAGTCTTCACCCAGCGCAGACCTTCGCGTTGCCGGACGAGAATTGCACCGAGCACTACCCAGGCCGCCAGCAGAAGCAACGGCGCTTCCGGACGAAATAGAGTGCACAGGCCAACCAGCAGAGCAGACCAAGCCGCCAGGTACCGATAATCGTTGCCGAGAATCCAGTGCCTTGCGACGAGTCGCCACCCGCGATTTTGTGCGCGCCTAACGAGAAGGCAGAGCGCCAACAATGCCGCGGTCGTGAAAAACGCAGCGAAGACTTCCGTCAATGGCACGGCTGTATAATTTGCGGTGAAGGGGCACAGCGCCGCAAGCCACAACGCGGCAATGAATACGCGAAACAGGCGGGCACGCTCGTTCGCGATAAGCGCAAGTAAGGCCGCCAGGCCGGCGACCAGCAAGCAGGTCAGCAAATCCACCGCCACCTGCGCAAGCATCACCCACAGCCGCGCAGCTTCCCCCGTGCGCCTGGTAAGGGCATAGATGAGCGCCAAAAATGCCGGGTAGCCGGGCATGCGCATGTCCACCGGCGTAACTTGCTCGTGGACATTCATCGCATAGACGTGATGCTGCAGCCAATTGGCGGCAATCTGTTCGTACAGCACGGTATCGCCGGAATTCGCCGGATATTTCAGGACGAAGAAAAGCCGCAGGCAAAGTCCGGCAGCCAGCGCAACAACGCTATGTGAGAAAATTCGCTTCATCGATGAATCGCATCTTACAATAGAGGGTAGGGCAATAGAGCAACCAGAGTCGAGGGAGACGCACGCAGCCCGGCACAACGTCCGCCTTGCAGCCGGACTGACAAAAATTCATGAAGGAACGCCGACCTATATTTTATGACGCGGAGCGCGTCCGCTGGCGCCGCACGCGCCGTGTACTGGAAATTTCTGGCCTGCTGCTGACGCTGCTGCTGGCCTATTTCTTTGTGACCATCGCTGTCAGTGTCGAGCTTCCCGCGGGACTGCTGCCGGACAAGAGTCCGGCGTACCGCGCCTTGAAGGTCAAAATCAAGAAGGTTCCCGCGCGCGAGGGGCGCCACCGCCGCATCTCGAATATCGGCACTGTTCCGGCCAGCTACGATCCTCTGCGCGCGGCGTTTTATGTGAGCTGGGACGCTGCCAGTTTTGCTTCTTTGAAAAAGCACTACAAAGACATCGACGTCCTCATCCCTGATCAACTGCACGCCGTCACGCCCGACGGCGCGCTGACCATTGTGGACTACGAACGCTATCAGACGCTGAAAGCAAGCCCGACCCAAGCCATCGCCCTGCTGAAAGATGACAAGCTGCATCGCTGGATGAAATCATCCAACGTCGAACTGCCCCTCATGGGCTTGCTCGACAACTATGACGGGCAAGTCTGGCGCATCAAGGAAATGGCCGCCATGCTCGCCAGCAAAACGGCGCGGCAGAATCTGGTTCGCGACGTCGTCGATTACACCGTGGGTGCTCACCAAGCCGGCGTGGTGGTCGACTTCGAGGAAGTTCCCGACGCCACCCAGCCGCACTTCCGCGAATTTGCCGCGGAGCTCGCTCCCGCCTTGCACTCCGTCGGATTGAAATTGATGATCGCGCTTCCCGCACGCGACGACGCCTACGATTACAAGTTCTTCGGCAAAGAGTGCGACGCCATCGTGCTGATGAACTACGACCAGCACTGGCTCACATCATCCCCCGGCCCGGTTGCCGCCCAGGACTGGTTTGTCGAGAACCTTCGCCAGGTCCTCGAAGACGTTCCCGCCCAGAAAGTCGTCGTAGGCATCGCCAACTACGCGTACGACTGGCCCGAAGGGCCGAAAATAGCCAACGAGGCCGCGAAAGAAATGAGCGTGCAAGAGGCGCTGCTGCACGCCTATGAATCCGAGACCGAAGTTGAGTTCGACGCAGCTTCGCTGAATCCCCATTACTCCTATTCCGACGAGCACAATCACGCCCACCAGGTCTGGATGCTCGACGCTGTCACCGCCTACAACCAGTTGCGTGCCAGCGAGCGCCTGGGCGTGCAGGGTACGGCGCTGTGGCGCATGGGCTCCTCGGACAGCTCGATCTGGCCGGTCTGGGATTCGCCGCGCCCCGACGATGCGGTGCGCGCAAAAATAAAAGACATTCCGCCGGGCCCCGACCTGATCCTTGAAGGCAACGGCGACGTCTGGCATTTCACCGATACTCCCAAGAGCGGCCTGCGCAGCTTTGTCTACGACGCGCCCGGCGATCTCATAACCAGCGAGAAATACGAAGCCTATCCTCTCTCCTACAACATCGATCAGATCGGAGCGGCGGACAACAAAATCGCCATCACGTTTGACGATGGTCCTGACCAGCGCTGGACGCCCAGAATTCTCGACATACTCAAAGAGAAAAAAGTGCCCGCCACGTTTTTCGTAATCGGCGTGGACGCCAGCCAGTGGCCAGAAATTGTGAAGCGCGAGTACGCCGAGGGCCATGAGATTGGCAACCACACCTACACGCATCCCAGTTTTGATGACATCTCAAAGACCGAGCTTCATTGGCAATTGAATCTCACCGAGCGGCTGATCGAGAGCACCATCGGCGTGAAGTCCATCCTCTTCCGCCCGCCCTACGGCATCGACCACCAGCCGGAATATGCAGAAGAAGTCGCGCAACTCCCTCTCGCGCAAGACATGGGCTACTTGATCATCGGGCAGAAAATCGACGCCCACGACTGGCGGCAGGTGGACGGCAAGCAGATTCCCGTGCAGGAAATCGTCGACAACGTACTGCGCCAGGCAGGCGTGGGCAACATCATCCTTTTTCACGATGGCGGCGGCGAGCGCGCCAACACCGTCGCTGCTTTGCCCCAAATTATCGACAAGCTGCGCGAAAAGGGCTACCAGTTCGTCTCCGTGCCGGACCTCATCGGAAAAACGCGCGCGGATGTGATGATGCCGCTCTCCGCCGAGGAAAAACTGGAAGCGCGCGCGGACGGCTTTATCTTCGGGATCTGGCACTGGTTCCGGCTCAGCATCGCCACCATATTCATCGTGGGCATCGTGATGGTCAGCGGCCGCGCCCTGATTATCGGCATTCTTGCGCTCATCGAAAAATTGCGGCCCGATCACCTGGTCATGCCCAACCCGCCGCCTGGCGTTACCGTGCTGATTCCCGCGCACAATGAAGAAACGGTGATCGTGCAGACCGTGAAATCCGTGCTCGCTTCGGATTTGAAGGATTTGCACGTCATCATCGTCAACGACGGCTCGAGTGACCGCACAGGCGAACTGCTCGACGGAAACTTTGGGCAAAACCCGCTGGTGACCATCCTTCACCAAGTCAACCGCGGGAAAGCCGCGGCGCTCGCCCGCGCCCTCGGCGAAGCGCAAACGGAAATTGTCGTCACCATCGACGCCGACACCGAAATCGAGCCCGATGCTATCAGCAAGTTATTGCGCCATTTCTCCGATGAAAAAGTAGGCGCGGTCGCTGGCAACGTGAAAGTCGGCAATCGTTCGCGCTGGCTGACCCGTTGGCAAGCCCTCGAGTACATCACCAGCCAAAATATGGAGAAGCGCGCCTTCGATTTGCTCAACTGCATCACCGTGGTCCCTGGTGCGCTGGGTGCCTGGCGCAAGAAAGCCATCGAAGCCGCCGGAGGCATCACCGCGGACACTGTAGCCGAGGACGCCGACCTCACCATCGCCATCCGCCGCCTCGGCTGGCATGTCGACTACGAAGAGGAAGCCATCGCCTGGACCGAAGCCCCGGAAACGCCCGGCGTCCTGATCCGGCAGAGATTCCGTTGGACCTTCGGCACGTTGCAATCTTTCTGGAAACACAGCGGCACGCTGTTCCGGCCTAAGTACGGAACGCTAGGTTTGGTGGCTTTGCCCAATATCTTCGTCTTCCAACTCGTCCTGCCGCTGATCTCCCCGGTGATCGACTTGCTCTTCCTCGGCTCGCTAATCGCCTGGGGCCTGGCGCAGTATCACATCGTGCGCCTGCCGCTGCTTTCCGCCACCGCGACCTCCGACCTAGAGCGCTCTGTTCTCTTCTTCCTCGGCTTCCTGCTCATCGATATGCTGACGTGCGTCCTCGCCTTCGCGCTCGAAAAGAAAGAA
The DNA here is from genome assembly GCA_955651735.1 of Candidatus Acidiferrales bacterium. Lineage (GTDB taxonomy): Bacteria > Acidobacteriota > Terriglobia > Acidiferrales > UBA7541 > Acidiferrum. Next base: position 7,184 of record CATPAM010000456.1, read on the forward strand.
GACTGGACCCTGCTCGTCCCCGTGTTGTTGCAGCGCTTTTACTATCGTCAGTTAATGTACGTGGTCCTATTCCGCTCCGTGAAGGAAGCCGTCAGCGGCCGCCCCGTCGGCTGGCGCGGCGTAGAACCCGAAGCCCCGCGCACCGTCGCTCCCGCCTAAATCCAGGCCTGCTCACGCAACGCTCTGGCTTGCGTCAGATCAAACGGGAGCGTACGTGTCTTCAGCCTTGCCCGTCGGGTATTTCTCGACTGCCGGTACGCGACGCGGATTTGCACCATGTTGGACGAATTTGTGCTCATTTTCGCTCCGTCGCGACCTGTTGTAGGATAGCTTCCTGCGCTAGGAGGACCTATGGCCACCACCTTTACCCTCAACGGAAAGTCCCAGACCGTCGATGTCAGCCCGGAGATGCCGCTGCTCTGGGTCCTTCGGGACACCTTGAACATGACCGGCACGAAATTCGGGTGTGGCATGGCGCTTTGCGGCGCTTGCACCGTGCACATCAACGGCGAAATGACACGTTCATGTATTACGCCGATTTCCAGCGTGGCCGGAAAGAAAGTCACCACTATCGAAGGTTTGTCCGCGGACGGCAGCCATCCTGTCCAGCAAGCTTGGATCGCAGAAGACGTACCGCAGTGCGGCTATTGCCAGTCCGGCCAAATCATGTCCGCCGTCGCCCTGTTGGCCAAGAAACCCCATCCGACTGACGCCGACATCGACGACTTCATGAGCGGCAACCTCTGCCGCTGCGGCACCTATCAGCGCATTCGCAAAGCTATCCATCGCGCCGCGGCAGCGCCCACCGGCAAGGCCAAATCCGCGTAACCCGAACCTTCTCGCTTAAAAATTCGAGGTGCGTCATGACTACTGCCCCCGTTTTGAATCGCCGTGAATTTCTGAAGACCGCAGCCGCCGGAGGCGTGGCGCTGGTGGTCGCGTTTCATCTTCCAGGCTCGGCGTTTGCCGCCGCGCAGGACCAGGAAAAAAAGGCCCCCAATCCGCTGAACGCCTGGGTACGCATCACCCCGGACAATCGCGTAACCCTCATCCTCGGCAAATCCGAAATGGGCCAGGGCGCCATGACCGCGCTGCCCATGATCCTGGCCGAAGAGTTGTATCTCGATTGGAAGCAGGTCAACGTCGAACAGGCCCCCACTGACCCGAAGATTTACGACCACGGCACGGGCGGAAGCGGCAGCGTCGCCGGCTCCTGGCTCCCGCTGCGGCGTGCAGGCGCGGCCGCGCGAGAAATGCTCATCACCGCCGCGGCGCAGCACTGGAACGTCAGCCGCGACACCTGCAAGGCCCAAAACGGCGGCGTGCTCCACGGCGCCCGCAAGCAATTTCTAACCTACGGTGAGCTCGTTGGAGATGCGTCGAAACTGTCCGTTCCCGATCTAAACACTGTTC
>CATPAM010000457.1 GCA_955651735.1 Candidatus Acidiferrales bacterium
AAAGAAGAGCTCGCCGGCTTGCTCCGCGAATCCTACGACCTCGTCGTTGCCAAGCTCCCCAGGAAAACACGCGAAGCCTTGTTGCAACCGCCCCGCCCTCGCACCAGGCGAAAGCCCATCTCGCGCAAGCCCCGCAAAAGGTCCTGAACCTTCTCCTGTTCCTTCGCGTCAGAACTAAAGCACGTCAGCCGGAAGGGCCTCGTCAGAGTGCCGTTTGATAATTTGACAAGTAGCTAAGTCTGTGGTATACTACATGTCGGGAAGACAGCAATCGCCCGTAGAAGAGCGCCCTATGCATTCGCTCTCTAATCCAGACAAAGGAGCCGCATGACTATCGCCATCGCACCGAAAAAACTCTATCTCTTTCATCTGAGCACCGCAGCCATTCCTCTACCCGGCGGCCAAAACCTGGAAATGAGTTCCGGCTGCTATCTCGTCGAAACCACGGACAACAAGCGCATCCTGATCGATTCAGGGATGGCCCCCGACGTCCCGCCCTCGCTCGCGCCTCCCTCCAATGAAAAAAACGTCCTCGAACATCTCGCCGCGCTGGATGTCCGTCCGCAAGACATCGACATCCTCATCTGCACGCATTTCGATGTTGACCACGCCGGCTACCATAACGCCTTCACGAACGCCGAGTTCATCGTCCAGCGCGAGCATTACACACTGGCCCGCAATGGCCATCCGCGCTTCGCAGCCGCGCGCCCGCATTGGGACCACCCCGCGTTACGCTATCGCCTCGTCGATGGCGACACCGAATTCCTCCCCGGCATCACTTTGCTCGAGACCAGCGGCCACGCTCCCGGCCATCAATCCGTCCTCGTCCGCCTTCCGCACGCCGGCCCGGTTCTCCTGGCCATTGACGCCGCAGTCATGCAACGCACCTTCACCGTCGACCGCAAAGCTTGGCCCACCGACGACAACGAGCAGCAACTCCGCGCCAGCACCAGGAAACTCCTCGACCTGGTCGAACGTGAACAAATCAAATTGGTAGTCTTCCACCACGACGGCCATCAATGGAAGTCCCTGAAGAAATCACCCGAATATTACGAATGATGCCGGTGCGAAGCGTGGAAAGCCACGCCATCGAACTCCCGGTATCACTCCGTCATGCTGATCCTCCGGCAGCGAGAATCCAATCTCGAAGCGCGCCGGAATTCCGGCCGCCCTCATCATCCCGATGAACAGTAAATGGAAATCCGTGCAATTGCCGCGCTTGGCGGTGCACGCCCAGATCGCATCGCCGTTGCCCCATCCGGTTCCGGATTTGTCGTAGCGCATGGTCGCGATCACGTAGTCGTAGATCGCGCGCGCTTTCGCCACCGGGTCTTGTATTCCTTGTGTCTCCTGCGCGGAAAGTTCCCCAATGATTCCCTGTAGCGGCACGCGCTGGTCCGGTTGCAAAAAACGCTGCAGCTCTCCCGCGCCCGCTCCTGTTTTCGCAGCGATCGGCTGCGCGCCCAGCGCAACCCGATGCTCCTGCCGCGTCGCCCGAAAATGGACGCGCACGTCGGCCGGCCCGGCAAGCGTCGCCGCCGGAACCTCCAGAAACACGTACTCATTGCCATATTCCGAATCCCGATGCGTGCTGTAAGCGAAAGGAGACTCGATTTTCAAATCGCTGATCGTCTGATACGGACCTGACTGCGGCAACGGAATCCAAATCCTCGAACTCTTTGCGCTCCTCGGCAGCTCCGGAATTCGAGCTACGTACGTAAACTCGAAACTGCGCGCCACAACGCCCGCCTGCGAAAAGCCAGAGACACCGCTCCCCACCGCGGCAACCACCACAACAAAACCAAACGCCGCAACACAACCCTTGCGCGACTTCATGGCAAAACCTTTCTCCAGGCCAATCCGGCCCGGCGCTACTCAGGGTTCACGACTCAAACTTCAATAGGAATATTTGCCGGCGGGACCCGCGGTCAGCGGGCTGCTCAAGTGAAGCCACTGGAAGATCGCAGCATACCCATCCCTAATAACATCAACGGCTATTCGTTTGCAAGTGCTGAACGCACGGTCGACATGTAATCGACGAGCTAGACAACCGCTTTGTGACGTTGTAAAAATGAGGCTCTGCGCAGAAACCTGCTGTTTTTAACACGCTTTCCTCTTTTGAGTACCACATCACGACCGGGGCCGTAGTGTGTCCGTTTCCGACCCTCCAACAACACGTCCGCAATTGCGGAGGCGGCCTGGTGCCGCGGCATCTGCACAGGCCCGATGTCACCGGGGAACTTGCGATGTTCCACAAACGCCGGGAGATTCAGCCAGGTATTTGATAAAGATCACTTCGTTCTGCGCTTCGTTGTAGAGCAGCTCGTCGGCCATGGCGCGAATCATGGCAATGCCAAATCCGCCTGGACGTATGCCGAGTTGATCACGGACGTTCACATGGGCTATGGGTTCGTCCGCAGGCTGACCAACCGCAGCATGCTTCAAGCCCTTGAAGCTGAATCCTGGGCCGGGATCGGCCACGCGATAAAGCAGCATGCGCGAAGAGCGCACGTGAGCAATCCGCACTTTGCGGTTCGGATCCAGCTTTCCTCCCCACTCGACGGCGTTGAGTAGCAGCTCCTTGAATGCCAGTCCCATGATGTTGCGCAAGTCATCGGGAAGATCGGCTTCCAGCTTCATTAGGAAGGATTGAATGCGCTCGGCAGCCTCCCGCGTGCAGGGAATAAGCAGTTCCACCCAATGGGGCTTGGCGGAAATGACTTCGATCGGCGGAGACGCGTCTTGTCTGAGTGCCCGCTCGGCCACTTCCACGGCCTCTCTCGGCGGAAAAGGTTTAGAGAGGTATTCATAGGCCTGCTCGCGTATCGCGCGGAGCAGCGTCTCCGGCGTAGTGTCTGACGTCATCATGATGATTTTCGGATGAGATTCGCCTTCGCGAACCCGAGCAAGCACCTCAAGACCACTCAGCTCCGGCATCCAGATATCCAGGAATGCCAGATCAAAGGTGTTTTTTTGGATGTTGCGCAATGCTTCGGCGCCATCCTTCGCGGCAGTCACAGCATAGCCTGCTTCTTTCAGCATGCTGGAGATGGCAAAACGCGTCGTGCGGTCGTCGTCAGCAACGAGGATTTTCCGTGGTAAGGCCGAAGCGCGGCTCATCGATGCCACCTCATGCAGCCAGATTCGAGGGACCCGGCATTTCGTCCCAAATGCTACTTCCGCCGGAAGCACGGGTCAACCGCGCGGTCGATCGCAGCGACCGGCAAGAAGCCGCCAGGTTGCGCCGTTTCCGGCTTTGTACCAAAATGAGGCCCTCGTCTGGACTTTGTACCTTCCTGCTCGGGGGAGCTGTGAGCGCGCCAGTACCTTTTAATCCGCGAACCGAAGGCGATCTGCGCGAGTTTATCGACCTCTCTTTGAACCTCGTGTGTATCGCCGGCACGGACGGCTACTTCAAACATGTCAACCCGGCATGGGAAACGACTTTCGGTTTCACCAGAGAAGATCTACTCTCGCGCCCCTATCTTGAGTTTGTGCACCCCGATGACCGCGAGGCCACGACCGCCGAAGCTGCGAAGATTGCTTCCGGCTGCAACACACTTTCTTTCGAGAATCGCTACCGGTGCAAAGACGGGTCCTACCGATGGCTGCTCTGGTCGGCCGTTGTCCGCGCTGAAAGAGGACTAATCTACGCTATTGCCGCGGATATCACGGAACGAAAATGCGAAGAGGCGCGCTTGGCTGCACAGTACGCCGTCACCCGCGTACTCGCCGAGGCCCCAACCCTGGCCAGCGCTACACCGCGAATCCTCGAAGCTATTTGCGAGAGTCTCAACTGGTCGGTCGGCTCCATCTGGCGAGTCGACCAAAAGGAGAAAGTGCTGCGTTGCGTGGAAACCTGACACATGCCATCGGCGAAGGTCAAGGACTTCGACCAGGCCACGCATTCGCGGACTTTTGCTCCCGGAGTAGGCTTGCCTGGCCGGGTCTGGGCGCAAGCTCAGCCTGCCTGGATCGAAGATGTGACCCGCGACGCGAACTTTCCACGCGCATCGATCGCGGCTCAGGTAGGTTTGCACGCGGCATTTGGCTTCCCAATCCTTCTCGGCGCTGAGGTCCTGGGCGTATTCGAATTCTTCGGCCACCAGATCCAACAGCCCGACCACCGGCTGCTGGAGATGATGAGCGCGATCGGCAGTCAGGTCGGCCAGTTCATCGAACGCAAGGAGGCGGAAGATGCGCTGCGCGTGTACGCTCACGATCTGGAAACAGCCAGGAAGCGCGCGGAAGAAGCGACCCGCGCTAAGAGCGAGTTTCTGGCTAACATCAGTCACGAAATCCGCACACCGATGAACGCCATGATCGGCATGACGGAGCTGGCGCTGGCGACGCGGATAACCCGCGAACAACGGGAATACCTTGATGCCATTCAAAGCTCAGCCGACGCCTTGCTTTCACTGGTCAACGATTTGCTCGATTTTTCCAAGATCGAAGCACGCAAACTGCAACTAGACAGCGTCGGATTTAACCTCCGCGATACCCTCGAAGACACCATGCGGGTGCTGGCTCCACGTGCCGACCAGAAAGGCCTGGAGTTGGCGTGCCACATTCATCGTGACGTCCCAGACGCGCTGGTAGGAGATCCCCTGCGTCTTCGCCAGGTAGTCATAAATCTTGTGGGCAACGCCATCAAATTCACGGAGCACGGGGAAGTCGTGCTGCGCGTGGAGCCCGAGTCGCGCGGCGACGCCAACGCTCTGCTGCGTTTCTCTGTCGCTGATACCGGA
>CATPAM010000458.1 GCA_955651735.1 Candidatus Acidiferrales bacterium
CCGCTGCGAATCATCTCGGCGGCAGCGAGGCGCGTGCCCCAGCGTACAAAGTCTTCGGTGACGTTTTTGGCTTCGGCGGGGAAAATGTAGTTCTTCAGCCAAACGTCTAGGGTGACGTCGTCCTTGAGGCCACGCAGAAGAGTCATGGGAGCGTGGGTGTGGCCATTGATGAAGCCCGGCAGAACCAGATGGCCCGTTGCATCGATGTGCGTGGCCGTGGCGTATTTGGCCTCGATTTGAGCGCGCGTGCCGACGTCCAGGATTGCGCCGCCTTTGATGGCCACCGCAGCGTCTTCCAGGATGCGACGCTCCGGATCCATGGTGACCACCGTGCCTCCGGCAATTACCAAGTCGGCCCGCTCCTTTTTCTCCTGCGCAACAGCCGAGCTGGCGAACAGAGTGGCGCTGGCCACGAGAACGTAGGGATACCAAATTTGCCTTTTCATCGAAATCGCTCCGTCACTATGCCTCTGAAAGAATATCAGAGGCTGGAAGCATCGAAAGGCTTGGGAAAAAGATTGCGCATTTGCAGGACTTCTACTTGGCCTTTGAGGTTGGAGAGGATGACGGGGACGTCGCCGCAAAATTCCCAGATGAGCTGGCGGCAGGCGCCGCAAGGTGCAGTGAGGGCGTCCGTATCCGTTAGGACTGCGATGGCGTCGAAGCCGCGCTCGCCTTCGCTGACGGCTTTGAAGATGGCGACACGTTCGGCGCATAGGGTGAGGCCGTATGTGGCGTTTTCGACGTTGCAGCCGCCAAAGATTCTGCCGGAAGTCGCGCGCAGAGCGGCGCCAACGCGAAAATTGGAATATGGGGCATGGGCATTCTCACGCGCTTGCTTGGCAGCAAAGATCAGGTGATCGTACTCACTCACGCTATGGCCTCTGAAATTCTTGGGATTACTCCGCGCAGAAGCGCGATGAACTGCGTTTTGATACGCGCGGCGGTCTCCAGGACTTCTTCCTGGTTCAACGGGGCGTCGGTGGTGCCGGCGGCCATATTGGTTACGCAGGAGATTCCGAGAACGCGGATTCCGCTGTGGCGCGCGGCGATGACCTCTGGAACCGTGGACATGCCGACCAGATCCGCGCCGATTGCGCGAAACGAATAGATCTCCGCAGGGGTCTCGTAGCTCGGACCTTGCACAGCGAGATAGACGCCATTGTGGATGTTCAAGGCCAGGTTCTTGCCTTCCTCGGTTACGAAGCGCTGGAACTCGCGATCGTAGGCTTGGGTCATATCCGGAAAACGCAGGCCGAAGCGCTCGTCATTCGGGCCGGTGAGGGGGTTGACGCCTTGCAGGTTGACGTGGTCGCGAATAACGACTAGGCAGCCCTGCGAATAGTTGCGATTGATGCCGCCGGCGGCGTTGGTGACTATCATCGCCTTGATTCCCATACGGGCGAAGACACGAATGGGAAAGGCGACTTCCCTCGCGGAATAGCCTTCGTATATATGGACGCGGCCTTGCATGCCGGCCACCGGGATATCGCCGACATTGCCGATGACGAGACGTCCGGCATGGCCAATGGCCGTCGATTGCGGGAAATTTGGGATCTTCGCGTAGGGGATTTTTGTTGCATTGGTGAAATCATCCGCGAAATCGCCGAGGCCGGAGCCCAGAACCAAGGCGATGCGCGGGCGCAACTTGGTTTTGCCCAAGATGAACTTAGCCGCGCGTTCGGCGCGGAAGAACTCGACGCTTGGCTTCGATTTTGTTTGCGCTGCTTTCATGTTTTTCTTTGCGCTCATGAAAAAATTCCGACGATCGAAGCGGACATGAGATTGGCCATAGTGCCGGCCAACATGGCGCGGATGCCGAACTTGGCGAGCTGGCTGCGCTGCTCGGGTGCAAGTGCGCCGATGCCGCCAATCTGAATGCCGATGGAACTGAAATTCGCGAAGCCGCACAAGGCGAAGGTGGCGATGGTGAAAGACCGGGGATCGAGGGCGTCTTTAAGAGTGCCGAGCTGTGCGAAGGCCACGAATTCGTTGAGTACCATGCGCGTGCCCAACAAATTGCCGATGGTGGGAGCATCGTGCCAGGGAATTCCGATGAGCCAAGCCACGGGAGCAAACACCCAGCCAAACACTTGCTGCAAACTGTAGGGAAACCAGCCGATGTGCAGGTGTGTCCATCCCATGATGGCGTTGACGAGGGCAAGCAGGGCTAGAAATGTAATGAGCATGGCGGCGACGTTCAGCGCTAAGTGCAGACCGTCGACTGTGCCGCGGGCGATGGCGCCGAGGACGTTCGACTCCTTTTCCATGGGCGGCATTTCGACGCGGCCCGCGGTGAGAGGCTGCTCGGTTTCAGGGACCAGCATTTTGGCCATCAGCAAGGTGCCGGGAGCGGTCATGATAACCGCAGTCAGCAGGTGTTTGGCGTCCGCGCCGCCGACGCGCATGTAGGCGGCCATCATTCCTCCGGAGATGTGCGCCATGCCGCTGGTCATCACGGTCATCAATTCTGATTTGGTGAGCTTGGGAAGAAAGGGCCGAATGGTCAGCGGCGCTTCGGTCTGACCCATAAATATACTGGCGGCAACGTTTAGAGACTCAGCGCCGCTCGCGCCCATGATAATCGTCATCAACCAGGCTGCGCCGCGAATGATGATTTGCATCACGCCCAAGTGGTAGAGCACCGCAAAAAATGCGGCGATGAAGATGATGGTCGGCAGCACCTGAAAAGCGAAAATCAAGCCCAAGGAGGAATGGTTCGTGCCCAAGTCGCCGAACACAAACGAAGAGCCCACATAGGAGAAGTCGAGGAGCTTCTTCGCTCCGTTGCCCAGTTTTTGAAATAGCCACTCGCCCGACTTGACGCGCAAAACGAACAGTCCGAGTGCCAACTGGAGGCCTAGCCCCCAGGCAACAGTCTTCAGGCGAATTGATCTGCGACTCGTGGAAAAAAGGTAGGCGAGTCCCAGGATGGTGAGAATGCCGAGCACTCCTGTGAATCGTCCCATGAGTTTCTCCTCTGCGCTTGCGCACTGCACCAACGAAATTTATGGCCGCACGTGGCTACTCGCGCCTCAGGCTCCTAGGATGCGCCGAATAAGGGGGCGCTTTTCCTTAGGAGGCTCCTGGGCGACGAAATAGTTCTCAGCGATCAACGCTTTCGCTTCGGCGAGCCGCGTATCGGCATTGTAGCGGATGGTGGCAAGCGGCTCGCCTTTCTCGACGCGATCGCCGATGCGCTTGTGAAATTGAAGACCGACAGCGTGATCGATGGCGTCTTCCTTCTTCTCGCGACCGCCGCCGAGTATGGCGAGCGCTACGCCGAATCGCTCGCAGTTGGTACCGGAGACGTAGCCGCAGACAGGGCTGGTAACATCCAGATGAAAGCGGGACTTGGGCAAGCGATGCGGTTCGTCGACAACGCGGTCGTCCCCGCCTTGCAGACGAATGCCCTGCTTGAATTTTTGCTTGGCCTGCCCGCTCGCGATCATCGTCTCAGCCAAGGTGCGCCCCTCTTCGACGCTTTTGGTGCGTTCGCCGAGGTAGAGCATCCAGGCGGAGAGCTGCAAACTTAATTCGCGAAGATCAGCAGGGCCGCCGCCGCTCAGGACCTCGATACACTCGGCGACTTCGTTGGCGTGACCGGCGGCACGGCCGAGCGGCTGGTCCATATCGGTGATTAGGGCAACCACGTGTTTGCCCATGCGCTTGCCGGTTTCGATCATTACCTCGGCGAGATTGGCGGCTTCTTCCTCGCGTTTCATAAAGGCACCAGAGCCCACCTTGACGTCGAGAACGAGAGCATCGATGCCTTCGGCGAGTTTCTTGCTCATGATGGAAGCGCAGATCAACCCGATGTTCTCGACGGTGCTGGTGGCATCGCGCAGCGCGTAGATTTTCTTGTCCGCAGGGGCGATTTCCTTGGTCTGGCCGATGAGACCCATGCCGCATTCGTGCAGCACGTGACGGAATTGATCAAGCGAGAGATTCACGTTGAAGCCCGGAATGGCTTCGAGCTTATCGAGCGTGCCCCCGGTGTGACCCAGACCGCGGCCGCTGATCATGGGAACGGTGAGACCGGCGGCAGCGACGATGGGAGCGAGGATGAGAGAAGTCTTATCGCCGATGCCCCCCGTGGAGTGTTTGTCGACCTTTTTCCCAGGAAGCTCGGAGAGATTGAGCACCTCGCCGGAGTACAGCATGGTTTCGGTGAGAGCGGCGAGCTCCGAGCGCGACATGCCGCGCAACCACACAGCCATGAGCCAAGCGGCCACCTGATAATCGGGAATGTCACCCCGCGTGTAGCCGGAAACCAAAAAATCGATTTCTTCGCGGGAATGTTCCCCGGAGTCGCGTTTTTTTCGGATCAAATCGACAGCGCGCATGCGTGTGTGAACGTCGCGGGAGCGTAACACGTTCTGGAAGGCGGAGGCTAGGGGCGCGAGATGGGATATTTCTCATACATTGCGTCTTCTAAGGCGGCGTGGGCGTATATTGTCGGGAAAACGATTCTTCCCTCGAAAGGACAAACCATGATTTTTCGCGATTGGCGCCTCTGCGGCGGAGCGGTCCTGCTTCTGTTGCTCCTTGCGGGTGCCGCGACGGCTCAAACCGTTCCGCCCAGGGATGCCCCAGCGTCAACCGCAACTCCGAACGTCATCCCCATACCGACGGAGGCACAGGCTTCATCGCATTTTAATGCGGAGGCGGCGACCAACGCGTACTTCGCGGAGATGCCTGGGGAGGCCAGAGCGCGCTCCGACGCCTACTTTGAAGGCGGCTATTGGTTGATCTTGTGGGATTTTCTGGCCGGCGTCGTGGTCTCCATCCTGCTGCTGAACCTTCGATGGTCGGCACGCATGCGCGATTGGGCAGAACGCGTCACGCGATTCAAACGCGTGCACACCTTCGTATACTGGTGCCAATATCTGCTGCTTACCTCGATCCTGACGTTCCCGCTGGCCGTCTATGAGGGCTACACCACGTGAACACAAATACGGCTTGGCGACCCAAACGTTTGGCCCGTGGATGATGGACCAACTGAAATTTCTTCTCGTCAATGCAGCTCTCGGCGGCATCATTTCGATAATACTGTTCGGCATTGTACGGCGGCTGCCGCGCA